>NZ_JBTUOC010000042.1:0-15349 GCF_058345725.1 Simiduia sp.
CTGGCGCCCCGGGCTCGCTTGCTGTGGTTGGCCAGGGTGTTAGATAACTTGAGTAAGGCGTAAGATCGCCGAATTTAGCGACTCGTTTGCTGCGATTTTAGGTTGATCATCAAAACCGGTATAATGCCCGCCCCGCAATCAAAGGTTCTGATTAATGGATATACAAAGCTACATGCACACCTTGGGGCAACAAGCCCGGGCCGCCAGCCGTATTTTGGCCGGTGCAGACACCGCCTTGAAGAACGCGGCACTGCTCGCCATCGCCGATGAATTGGCGGCTGCTCGTGAACAGTTAGCTGAAGAGAATTCAAAAGATATGGAGGCCGGTCGCGCCAATGGGCTGGACGCCGCCATGCTGGACCGGCTGGCGCTGACGCCCGCCGTGATCGACGGTATGATGGAAGGCCTGCGCCAGGTAGCCGCGCTGCCCGACCCCTGCGGTGAAATCAGCGAAATGAGCTACCGGCCCTCGGGTATTCAACTGGGCAAAATGCGCGTGCCATTGGGCGTAATCGGTATCATTTACGAAAGTCGCCCCAACGTGACCATCGACGCTGCAAGCCTCTGCCTCAAGTCCGGCAACGCCACAATTTTGCGCGGCGGCAGTGAAGCCATTCACTCCAATCGCGCCATTGCCGCCTGTATTTCCCGCGGCCTGGAAAAAGTCGGCTTGCCCGGCCATTGCGTGCAGGTGGTGGAAACCACCGACCGCGCCGCCGTGGGTGAGCTGATCACTCAGAAAGACTATGTGGATGTGATTGTGCCGCGCGGCGGTAAGGGGCTGATCGAGCGCATTAGCAACGATGCCCGCGTGCCGGTGATCAAGCATCTGGACGGTATCTGCCACGTGTACATCGACGATCGCGCCGATTTGGATATGGCCTTTAACATTGCACTGAATGCCAAGACGCACCGCTACGGCGTTTGCAATGCCATGGAAACGCTGCTGGTCAACGAGGGAGTGGCCTTTGAGATCCTGCCCCGTTTGGCGCAGGCCTATGCCGAAAAAGGCGTGGAGCTGCGCGGCTGCGAGAAGACCCGCGCGGTCATCGACGCCAAGGTCGCCACCGACGAGGACTGGGCCACGGAATACCTGGCCCCCGTATTGTCCATCCGCGTAGTGGCCGATATGGCCGCCGCCATGGCGCACATCGATCAGTACTCCTCGGGCCACACCGAAGTCATTGTCACCGAAGACTATGGCCGCGCGCACACCTTTATTCGACAGGTGGACTCCAGTTCGGTCATGGTGAACGCCTCCAGCCGGTTTGCCGATGGCTTTGAGTATGGTCTGGGTGCGGAAATCGGTATTTCCACCGACAAGTTACACGCGCGGGGCCCCGTGGGCCTGGTGGGGTTAACCTCGCAAAAATGGATTGTCTTTGGCACCGGTCAGGTGCGCCAATAATTGACTGTGCGCGTGGGGGTACTGGGCGGCACCTTTGACCCGGTGCACGTGGGCCATCTACAGCTAGCGGTGTCTGTGCGCCAGGCCCTGGCGTTAGATGACATGCGCCTGATGCCGGCCCATATTCCACCGCACCGCGCCAGCCCGCAGGTGGATGCCCAGGTGCGGGCGCAATTGGTGCGCCAGGCCCTGATTGACTACCCTGAATTGCAGTTGGACACGCGCGAGCTACGTGTGAATGCGCCGTCATACACGGTTAACAGTCTGCGTGAATTGCGCGCAGAGTTGGGCGCAGCGGCCGGTCTCTATTTTGTAATGGGTATGGACTCGCTGCGCAACCTGGATCACTGGCACAGGTGGCAGCAGTTGATCGATTATGCCCACCTGGTGGTGCTGGGCCGGCCCGGCGAATCCCCCCCGGCTGAAGGCCAGCTCGCGCAATGGGTTGCCGAGCATAGCTGCGACAAAGCCGGCGCGATGGCGCGCCCCGCAGGTGGTATATGGTTGATGGAATCGGCGCTGATACCGGTGTCGGCCACAGAAATTCGCGCGGCCCTAGCGGCCGGCCAGGCTGTGGACCAGTGGCTGAGTCCCGCCGTCGCCGCCTATATTCGACAACACCGGTTGTACGGGCCCAAGGCCCGCGCCGACTGACCCTATTTTTGAGTAAACACTGGAAATACAGAGCTAATGGCTGAACACCTGAACGACATCATTATCAACGCCCTGGAAGACACCAAGGCCAAAGACCTGGTGACATTGGACGTGCGCGAGCTGTCCGATGTCATGGACACATTGATCATCGCCAGCGGCACCTCCAGCCGCCATGTGCGCTCGCTAGCTGAAAACGCCATCGAAGAAGCGAAAAAGCGCGACATTCGTCCCCTGGGTGTGGAGGGATTGGATGCACCCGAGTGGGTGCTGGTGGATTTTGGCGATACGGTGCTGCACGTGATGATGCCGGCTACCCGCGAACTCTACGATTTGGAAAAACTCTGGTCGATGAAGCCGAGCGATCGCCAGGCCTGATGCGTATTCGATTGATCGCCGTTGGCACCCGCATGCCCGATTGGGTGCAAACGGCCTTTGCCGAGTACGCCAAGCGATTGCCGCGCGAACTGGCGCTGGAGCTGGTGGAAATTCCCCTGGGGCCGCGCTCGAAATCCAGCAGTACGAGTGCGGCTATAGCCAAAGAATCGGCGGCTATTTTGAGTGCCATCGGCGACGGTGACCGGGTTATCGCCTTGGAGGTTAAGGGTAAAGACTGGTCCACCGAACAGCTGGCGCAACAATTGGCCAAGTGGCAAATGGACGGTGGCAACGTGTCGCTGCTGGTGGGCGGGCCAGACGGATTGTCCGATGACTGTCGCGCTCGCGCCGATGTGCATTGGTCGCTGTCGCGCTTAACGCTGCCGCATCCGCTTGTGCGTGTTTTGTTGTCGGAACAGATTTACCGCGCCTGGACGATTCTCGCCAACCATCCTTACCACAAATAGCGGAATTTTTTGCGCGCGCCGTTGTCTCAGGCCACTGGGGCCACGGCAAGTGTGGTAACGTTGCGCACGCAAAGACGACGAAAAACAGCGACTGAATGTCAGACCACCTGCAAATAAAAGATCATCACCGCGAGGCAAGAATTTTTGCCCGACGGGTGGGCGTCGCTGGCGTTTTAATAGTGGGTTTGCTGGCTGTTGTTTTCCTGCGCTACTACCGTTTGCAAATTATCGAGCACCAGGATTACGTCACCCGCTCCGACCGAAACCGGGTGCAGGTGCAGGCGATACCGCCCACGCGCGGTTTGATCTACGACCGGCGCGGCCGATTGCTGGCCGATAATCGTCCCAGCTACACACTGTCCATTGTGCGCGAGCAAACCGATGACCTAGAGCAAACCCTGGCTCGGGTACAGACACTGGTGGCCGTAGACGACGAAGATCTATCCACTTTTCGCGAACGTCTAAAACAGCGCCGGCGCCCCTATGAAGCCATCCCATTGCGCTACCGCCTGTCGGAAGATGAAATTGCCCGGCTGGCGGTCAACGAGTATCAACTCGAGGGCGTCGAAGTCAGTGCCGAGTTGGTGCGCCACTATCCCCTAGGTGAATTGTTTGCGCACAGCATTGGATATGTGGGGCGCATTAACGAGCGCGAGTTGGCCGAGTTCGACGAGGCGCTGTATGCGCGCTATTCGGGTACCCACACCATTGGCAAGCTGGGCTTGGAAAAGTTTTACGAATCCGAATTGCTTGGTCAGGTTGGCAGTCAGCACGTGGAAATTAACGCCCGGGGGCGTATCCTGAGGGTACTGGATTATCAGCCGCCCACCGCTGGGCAAAATTTGACTCTGCACTTGGACACTCAGCTGCAGCAAGTGGCGCACGAGGCTCTGGGCGGCAAGCGCGGCTCGGTGGTGGCCATCGAAGTGGCCACCGGTGGCGTGGTGGCGATGGTGTCCACGCCGGCCTTTGACCCCAACCTATTTGTCACCGGTATCAGCTTTGCCGATTACAAGGCTCTAAATGAATCCCTTGATCTGCCACTGTTTAACCGCACCTTACAGGGTCAGTATCCGCCCGGCTCCACGTTGAAGCCAATGCTGGGCCTGGCGGGCCTTTACTACAAGGTGGTGGACGCCAACTACAGTGTTCGCGACCCCGGCTTTTACCAGCTCGACAACGACGAGCGTTTGTACCGCGACTGGAAAAAGGAGGGGCACGGCGCGCGTGTGGCCCTGCACACGGCCATTGAGCAATCCTGCGACGTGTATTTTTACGATTTGTCGTTTCGCATGGGCATAGACCGCATGCACGAATTTGGCAGCCATTTTGGTCTGGGGATGGCCACCGGCATCGACGTACCGCACGAGCGCTCGGGCAATTGGCCCTCCAAAGCCTGGAAGCGCAAAGCGCGCGGGCTGCCCTGGTTTCCCGGCGACAGTTTAAATGTGGGCATTGGGCAGGGCGCCGTACTCACTACGCCGCTGCAACTGGCGGTTATGACGGCCACCCTGGCCAGCAAGGGTGTGCGCCGCACGCCGCATCTGGTGCGCCGCGTGGGTAACGCAACCCAGCCCACTGTCGAAGCCACGTCGGTGGCGGTGGATGTGAAGGACTGGCGTATTGTCGAACAGGCCATGGAAGCGGTGGTGAGCAGCCTGCGGGGCACGGCGCAGAGCATCAATCGAGGCCTGACTTACCGCATTGCCGGCAAAACAGGCACCGCCCAGGTGGTGGGCATCGCCCAGGGCGAGGAGTACGACTCCGAAGCCCTGCAGGAACGCTATCGCGATCACGCCCTGTTTGTGGCTTTTGCCCCGGCCGAGGCGCCCCAGCTGGCCATAGCGGTGATCGTCGAAAATGGCGAGAAGAGTTCCACTGCCGCGAAGGTGGCGCGCACACTCTTCGATGCCTATTTTGCGGCGGAGCAACAACCGAAAGAGAATGTTTGGCTTGGCAATGGAGGGCAGCCATGAGCGGTGGAGATTTTCGGCGCAGAATGCCCGAGGCCCACGCGGATTTGCGACGCAAGGCCGGTTGGTTGCAGGCTATGCACATCGATCTGCCACTGCTGGTGCTGTTGGCGGCGTTAACCTGTTTGGGGTTAATTGTGCTCTACAGTGCAGCTGGTTCCGAGCTGCACTATGTGAAGCGCCAGAGCGTGTTTTTTGTATTGGGTTATATCGGTATGTTTATCGTGGCCCAGATTCCGCTGGCAATGATGCAGCGCTGGGCGCCCTGGGTCTACGCCGGCGGCTTGATTTTACTGGTGCTGGTGCTGCTCGTCGGCACTGGCGCCAAGGGCGCGCAGCGCTGGCTGGGGGTGGGTAGCTTCCGTTTTCAACCGTCGGAAATTCTCAAGCTGGCAGTGCCGGTATTGTTGGCCGCCTATTTGGCCCGCCGGCTGTTGCCACCCACTTTCAAGCACATTATCTGGTCGTTAATTCTCATCGGAATGCCCACGGTACTGATACTTAAACAGCCCGATCTGGGTACCTCGCTGCTGATTGCTCAGTCGGGTTTGGTGGTGCTGTTTTTTGCGGGCCTCGGTTGGCGCTACATTGTCGGTGCACTGCTATTGGTGATTTCGGCCCTCTACCCCATGTGGCACTACGTGATGCACGATTATCAAAAGCAGCGCGTGCTGACGCTGCTGAATCCTGAGGCCGATAAGCTCGGTGCAGGCTGGAATATTATTCAATCTAAAACGGCGATTGGCTCGGGCGGGCTGGAGGGTAAGGGTTGGCTGTCGGGCACCCAATCGCATCTGAATTTTTTACCGGAGAGCCACACCGATTTCATTATTGCGGTACTGGCCGAAGAATTTGGCCTGTTGGGCGTTATTTTATTAATGCTGCTCTATGTCTTTGTGATTGCCAGAGGCTTTATGATAGCCGTCAAAGCCCAGGACTCCTTTGGCCGCTTGCTGGCGGGCGCGCTGACCTTCACTCTGTTTGTGTATGTGTTTGTCAATATGGGCATGGTGGCCGGCCTGTTGCCGATTGTGGGAGTGCCGCTACCACTGGTGAGTCACGGGGGTACCTCGCTGCTGACATTGATGGCGGGTTTTGGCGTACTGATGGCAATCAGTACCGAGCGGCGCCGCGTTACCCTGTAGCGGCGCCGTGCAGTTTTAGTGCTGTGCGCCGGTACCGCACGGCGGGTTGCCGGGCATGTTAGCCTAGGCACGGCGTGCGTAGGTGGTGCACCGATTACCGCACTCGCTAAAGCGGGTGTGTCTGAAATTTATATTGAGGTAGCAATGGTTAAAAAAATCCTTAGCGCTGTGTTTCTGGCTGCAATCTCACAAGGGCTGCAGGCCGATTACCGCGAGCATGCCGAGGCAAAGGCATTTATGAAAGACATGCTGGCGCAGGACGTGGCCAGTGAAGCCCAGCTCAGCGCGTGGTTTGCCAGCGCGAAGAAGCAGCAATCGATATTAGATGCCATTGCGCGACCGGCAGAAAAAACCCTAACCTGGGCCGAGTACGCGAAAATATTTTTGACCCAGGACCGCATTCAAAAAGGTGTGGAATTCTGGCGCGAGCACGCCGCCACCCTGGCGCGCGCCGAGTCAAAATTTGGCGTACCGGCGAGCATGATCGTGGCCATTATCGGTGTGGAAACCCGCTCCGGCCGCAATATGGGTAGCTACCGCGTGTTGGATGCACTGTCTACGCTGGCCTTTGATTACCCGCCGCGCGCCGATTTTTTCCGCAAGGAACTCGTTAACTTTTTGCAGTTGACGCAGGAGCAGCAGCAAGATCCGCTGGCGCTCAAGGGGTCCTACGCCGGCGCCATGGGTTACGGTCAGTTTATGCCCTCCAGTTTCCGTCACTACGCCGTAGATTTTGACGGCGATGCCATTGCCGATATTTGGGCCAATCCAGTGGATGCCATCGGCAGTGTGGCAAATTACTTCGCCGCCCACGGCTGGCAGACAGGGGCGCCGGTCACCACCCGGGTGCGGGTGGCCGACAATTACAAGGAGGCGCTGCTCAATACCACCCTGAAGCCCGACACCCTGGTGTCGGATGCCCGCGCCGCTGGTTTTACACCCGTGGACAAGTTGGCCGACGATGCCTGGGTGACGTTGTACAAACTGGATGGCGAACAGGGTGCAGAATTCTGGGCCGGCGCTCAGAATTACTATGTCATCACGCGCTACAACCGCAGCCGCATGTACGCGCTCGCGGCCTACCAACTTTCACAAGCCATTGAGCAAAAGTACCAGCATGATCGCAAGCAGAAATAATATTCGCCAGGTTGCTCGCGTCGGGCTGGCCGTGGTTGTGTGTCTGGGTATGGTGGCTTGCAGCAGCCAGCCCAAACAGCCCAAGCCTTCAGAGGCCGACCAGCGTCAAGCCTCGCGCTACCAGGTGGCGCAGGATTACGGCCCCGAGACGCCGCTTGATGTGTCCCATGTACCCGATGCGGTGCCCAAGGTGGAGCCGCGCACCAGCGCCGGCAATAAATCGCCCTATACCGTGCTGGGCGAAACCTACGCGCTGTTACCGGCCGATGTACCCTATGTGGAAGAGGGGTTGGCGTCTTGGTATGGCAAAAAGTTTCACGGGCACCAGACCTCCAATGGCGAAATCTACAACATGTACGGCATGACCGCCGCCCATAAAACGCTGCGCATCCCCACCTATGTCAGGGTGACTAACCTCGACAACCAGCGCAGTGTGATTGTGCGGGTCAACGATCGGGGCCCGTTTCACTCAGATCGCATTATCGATCTGTCCTACGCGGCTGCGCGCAAACTTGATTATGCCGAGCGGGGCACAGCGCGGGTGCGGGTAGAAGCCATCGATCCGGAGCAGTGGGCCAGAGACAATCAATCGTCCACCGAGGCCGTGGCCCAAGCAGCTAATCAACCACCCAAACTGGAGGGCGCAACGCTGGAACAGCGGGCGCCGTTACCCGAGAGTGTGGAGGGCTACCAATTGCCCGCCAATACGTTTTTGCAGGCGGGCGCCTTTTCCTCGAAGGACTCCGCCAACAACCTGCGCGACCTGCTTGGCGGCCTGACTCACTACCCGGTGTTTGTGGCGCGGGCCAATAGCAACAGCATGTACCGCGTGCGCATTGGCCCCATCAGCGACAACTACGACTTAATGCAAATTCGCGAACTGGTTTTTCGCAAAGGTGGCGTTAGGCCGCATGTGGTTTACCAGTAATTCTTAACGTTTAACTCATTACGGAACAAATGGCATCATGATGGTTTGGATTTCTCGTACCTTAAAGCACACGCTGGCGCTCGCGGCCACGGCCTCCTTGGCCTGGTTGCCTACGGCGATGGCTGCACCGGTAATAATTCCCTCTCCGCCGCAAATCTCCTCCACTGGCTACATCCTGATAGACGCCGACACCGGCAAGGTGTTGGTGGAGCACAATGCCGACGAACAACTACCGCCGGCCAGTCTCACCAAAATGATGACCAGTTATATTGTCTCCGGCGATATCGCCAGCGGCAAAATTTCTGAGCAAGACTTGGTGGATATCAGCGTCAAGGCCTGGCGCATGGGTGGCTCTAAAATGTTCGTGCGCGAGGGCACACAGGTCTCGGTGATTGACCTGTTGCGCGGCGTGATTATTCAGTCGGGCAACGATGCCAGCGTGGCGCTGGCCGAGTATGTGGCTGGCAGCGAAGACGCCTTTGCGGATGTTATGAACCAACAGGCGGCCCTGTTGGGCATGACCGGCACCCACTATAAAAACGCCACTGGCTGGCCCGCCGAGGGTCACCTGACCACCGCCCGGGATTTATCGCTGCTGGCCCAGGCGCTGATCAACCACCACCCAGAGCACTATGCGCTCTACTCCGAAAAATATTTCGCCTACAACGGCATCAATCAACCCAACCGCAACAAACTCCTGTTCACCGACGACAGTGTGGACGGCATTAAGACCGGTCACACCGACGAGGCCGGCTACTGCCTGGTGGCCTCTGGCCAGCGCGACGGCATGCGGTTGATTTCTGTGGTCATGGGCACCAAGAGCGAAAAGGCCCGCGCCACCGAGTCTCAGAAACTGTTGGCCTACGGCTTCCGCTACTTCCAAACCCATCAGGTGTACGGTGCCGGCGAAGTGCTGTCCACGAACCGCGTTTGGGGCGGCAAGCAGGACCAGGTGGCACTGGGTGTGGCCGAGCGCGTGGCGCTGACCATTCCGCGCGGCGCCGAGGGCAACTTGCAGGCGACTCTGTCTATTCCCGAAGAGATCAAAGCGCCGCTGAGCGCCGGTCAGGCCCTTGGCAAGCTGACCATCAGCCTAGATGGCGAGGTTCTCTACGATCAGCCCTTGGTGGTCACCGAGGATGTGGCCCAGGCCGGTTGGCTGGCGCGGGTGTGGGATGCCATTAAATTGTTCTTCTACAACCTGTTTAACTGATCCGTCGCGCCCGACGGGCGCGCCGGACGGGCGCGCGAACAGGGCAGTTTGGCCACAGCGGTAGAGGCCGCTGTGGCAAAGCGCTATAATCTGGGCCCGTTTTTATGTGCTCAGGTAACGGCTGTCGATGTCCCAGCAAGAACCCCCCAAAATAGAATTTCCCTGCCCAAATTACCCCGTTAAGATCATGGGGGATGCCGGCCAGGCCCTGCACGACCTGGTGGCCGAGGTCATGGCCCGCCATGTGGCGGACTTCCGGCCCGAGCAGGTGAGCGTCCGCGATTCGGCCAAAGGCAATTTTCAATCGCTCACGGTGATGATTACCGCCACCGGCGAAGACCAGTTGCAGGCCATTTTCCAGGACCTGAAGCAAAACCCCATTGTGCGCATGGTGCTTTGATTTGGCACCAGCCCCCGAATTGATTATCCGCTGGCTGGGCTCGCTGCCCTACGAACCGGTGTGGCGCACCATGTCGGCGCTGACCTCGGTGCGCGACGAACAGACCCCCGACGAGCTGTGGTTGCTGGAGCACCCGCCGGTGTTCACCCAGGGCCAGGCGGGCAAAGCCGAGCATCTGCTGATGCCGGGCGATATCCCCGTGGTGCAGGTCGATCGCGGCGGCCAGGTGACCTACCACGGCCCCGGACAGCTGGTGGGTTACCCGCTGTTAGATATTAAGCGCCTGGGTCTGGGTGTGCGAGAGCTGGTAACGGCCATCGAAGCGCTGGTGGTTGACACCGCCGCCAGTTATGGCGTCGATGCCTACCCCAAGGCGGACGCGCCGGGTGTGTACGTGGACCTGCCCGACTATCCAGGCGCGAAAATTGCGTCTCTGGGCCTGAGGGTGCGCAAGCACCGCAGCTACCACGGGCTGGCTTTGAATGTGAATATGGATCTGTCGGCCTTTGGCCGCATTAACCCCTGTGGTTACCAGGGCCTGCAGATGACACAACTGGCAGACCTGTGCGACACGGCGCCTGCGGTCGAGCAGGTGGCACAGCGGATGAGCGAACTTTTTGTAAAACAACTGGGCTACCAGCGCGTCACAGAAACCCGCGAGCTCCACCCAAATCTAACGGCTGCACTGGCAGCCAGCAACGGCTGAACCGCGCTGCGATCCGAGGAACCAACATGACAGACAAGCTTACCCAAAACGCCGAATTAGCCGTCGAGCTGCCGGTAAAGCGCAGTCAGCGCCTGAAGCAGGGCGAAAAGCTGCGCGATGCCGACAAGGTGGAAAAAATTCCCGTTAAGGTCATCGCCACCGATGGCCCGCAGCGCAAGCCCGATTGGATTCGCGTGCGCCTGGAAGTGAATCCAGAGGTGGATCGCATCAAGAAAATTCTGCGCAAAAACAAGTTGGCCTCCGTGTGCGAAGAGGCCAACTGCCCCAATTTAGGCGAGTGTTTCAGCGGCGGTACGGCCACCTTCATGATCATGGGTGAAATATGTACGCGGCGCTGCCCCTTTTGCGATGTGGGCCACGGCAAGCCCAATCCGCTCGATCCCGAAGAGCCGCTCAAATTAGCGGAGGCCATTGCCGAAATGCGCCTGAAGTACGTAGTGATTACCTCGGTGGATCGCGACGATTTACGCGACGGCGGCGCCCAGCACTTTGCCGACTGTATACGCGAAGCCCGCGCGCTCAGCGAAAACTTGCAAGTTGAGGTACTGGTGCCGGATTTTCGCGGCCGCATGGACATCGCACTGGATATTTTAGAAGCCGAGGCGCCCGATGTTTTCAACCACTATCTGGAAACCGTGCCGCGCCTCTACCGCCAGGCGCGCCCGGGCGCCAACTATGGCTGGTCGCTAAAGCTGCTGAAGGAGTACAAGGCCCGTCGCCCCGATGTGCTTACCAAATCGGGTTTGATGGTGGGCCTGGGCGAGACCAAGGAAGAGATTATCGAAGTAATGCGCAACTTGCGCGAGCACGATGTGGACATGCTCACCATTGGCCAGTACCTACAGCCCTCCAAAGATCACCTGCCAGTCGACCGCTACGTGCACCCGGACGAGTTTAACGAATACGCGCGCTTGGCCGAGACCATGGGCTTTAAGCACGCAGCCTGTGGACCCCTGGTGCGCTCGTCCTACCACGCCGACAAACAGGCCCACGGTGAGCAGCTTCCCAGCGCCCACTGATGCCTCATTGACGCTCCCCGCCGGCGTTCGGACCTGTGCACTGCAGGCCCAGCCGGCGCTGGCCGAAGAACTCGCCAATTGGCTCCAGCAAGAGCGCGAGCAGGCCGGTTACGCCGGCACCCGAGCCCAAACACTCGCGCGATTAACGGCCGAAAGGCCGGATTCTCTGCCCTGCACCCGTGTGGCTCTGGCCGGCCAGCAGCTAGTGGGCGCGGCGACACTCACCCACTTTCGCGGGCGCTTGGCCCAGGCCGATGCGCTTTGGCTGACCAACCTTTGGGTGCACCCGCGCTGGCGCCGGCAGGGCATAGGTGCGGCACTGACGGTCGAACAGCAGCGTCTGGCTCACACGCTCGGACGTTCCTCCCTGTGGCTTTACACGCGCGATCAGCAGGCGTTCTACCTGCGCTTGGGGTGGCGTCTGCACCAACAACGCACCCTGCGCGGTAAGCCCATCACGATCATGAAGATCGCGCTGTCTGCCCCCCACATCGCCGGCTAGCCAGCTACACTCTCATTGCAATCTGTGTGCACCGTCTACCGGGCCTGACTAACCATTCGTCGGTCTCGCAGGTATTTTAGCTAAGGCATTGATTGTTAAACGCTTTCACACAAAAGTTGGTGCTATGCTTGAAGGGGCATACGGCAGGTCGTAGCCGCACAAACACGCTGGATGAAAGGGAACGCCGCGCTAAATGAGCTTGCGCAATGCATTGCAAGGGCAAGATAACCGCTACTTGCAACAACACGCCAATGACCCGGTTGCCTGGCAACTCTGGTCGCCCGAAACCCTCGAGACGGCGCGCCGCCTCGACAGACCCATATTGCTGTCGATCGGTTACTCCGCCTGCCACTGGTGCCAGGTAATGCAACGGGAATCCTTCTCAGATCCGGCGATTGCGCAGCAGATAAACGAGCAGTTCATCAGCATCAAGGTTGATAAAGAAGAGCGGCCGGACTTGGATGATATTTTTCAGACGGCCCATCAGCTGCTCAATGGCCAGCCGGGGGGGTGGCCGCTCACGGTGTTCCTGTGCCCTAAAACCCGCCTGCCCTTCGTAGTGGGCACCTATTTTCCCCGCGAGCCAGCCCACGGGCGTATACCCATTCAAGACTTGTTGATCCGCGTGGATCACTTTTATCGCGAGCAGCCCAAAGACTTTCAGAATTTGCGCGACCAGATGGGCAAGAGTTTTAAGGCGCTGAACGACCTCCCCAAGTCCGACCTGCCCGAATTGGCCGACTTGTACTTGTTGCACGAGGCCACCCAGCGGTTATTAGCCAACGCCGATCGCGAGTACGGCGGTTTTAAGGGCGCGCCCAAATTTATTCTGCCATTCAATCTATTTCGCCTGTTGGAAACCGTATTTGAAGGCTCGGCACTCGCCGAGGATGCCGAAGCGCATTTGCGCCTGTCGCTCAATCGCATTGGCGCGTCGGCCATTCACGATGCCATTGACGGTGGCTTTTTTCGCTACACCAGCGACGAGGCCTGGACCCAGCCGCATTTTGAAAAAATGCTGTTCGACAATGCCATTGTGGTGGGGCTTTATGCCGCCGCCGCTGCGCGTTTGCAAGACCCGCTGTACGGTTACGTGGCGCGCCAAACGCTTACCTGGCTGCGCCGCGCGCTGGCCACGCCCGAGGGGTTTGGCGCCAGTTTAGACAGCAGTACCGGCGACGGCGACGGCACGGCCTACCGCTATACCCGCACGGAAATTAAGCAGGCCGTTACCGAGCCTGAATACCAGTTTTTAAACGAACTTTACGGTTTAGAGCGCAAACTCAACGACGACTTTTTACTGCACTGTGCGCGCTCGCCCGAAGATGCAGCGCTGCGTGCGAATATTGATATCCGCCAAGCCACGGCGTTATTTGATACAGCGCGAGATAAATTGCGCCTCTTGCGCTACCAAAAACCCCTGCCTGCCCGCGACGATAAGGTGATCTGCAGTTGGAACGCCTTGTTGGCAAAGTCCATGGCGCAGGCCGCTCGCTTCTTGGAGGATGAACAGGCTATTGGGCAGGCGCAACAACTGGTGGATCTGTTGGTCGACAGCCACTGGTACAACAAGCGCCTGTGCAGCATCGTCAAGAAAGACGGCGAGCGGCTGCCGGCGTTTCTGGATGACTATGCCTTCTTGCTGTTGGCGCTGCTGGACATGCTGCGCGTCGAGTGGCGCGATACCGATTACCACATGGCGCGCCACTTGGCCGAGGGGCTGCTCAGCCACTTTTACGATCAACAGGACGGCGGATTTTTCTATGTGGCACACGACCACGAAGAGCTCCCATTTAAGCCCAAACCCTTTGCCGACACTATGACACCGTCGGGCAACGGCGCGGCAGCCTTGGCGCTGATTCGCTTTGGCCACTTAACGGCCGAGCCGCGCTATGTGGCGGCTGCGCGGCACACGGTGACGCACGCCATGCCGTTATTGCGGCGCCAGCCCGAGGCGTACTACACATTGTTGCAAGCCATGCGCGAAGTACTGCTGCCAAAACCGGTGGTGTTATTACTGGGCGATGAGCCCATGGCAGTGTGGCAACAGCAGTTACAGGCAAAATACCAAGACCAGATTTACCACTACCGGGTGCCCCTCAGCTCGGAGTTTCACCCGCCCGAGGTGATGGTCATGGATGAAAATACCGGTGTTATTTGCCAAGCCGATCAATGCGAAGAGGGGCACGCATCGCTCGCGGGCTTGTGCGCGGCACTGGATAGCGCACTACAACCCCAAACCGAGGCCGAGGTGCACAATGTCGCTGCCGACTAATCGCCTGTTAATGGAGTTTGAACGCTTGTTGCGCGAGGCCAATCGCGAGGCAATCAATCCAATTCTAGAAGAGCTCACGCTCAACCAGCTCAAGCCCATGGCGCAGTTGGTGGCCAGGGCCAGGGCCAGCTACCTGAAGCGCCTGCACGAACTCGCGCTGAAATACGAGGGCACCGAAAACCTGCCCTCCGAAGACGAGATGCAGGCGCTGGCGAAATTGCGCACTCGGTTTTTAGATTTGGTGGAAGGGTCCAAATCCTTTGAAACGGCCATCCAGCGCGGCTATTTGGATGTCAAAAATCGCTAGCGATTCGGCTGCCAGGCCTGGAGTTGTTCCGGCAGGTCGGTAAAAACACCGTCGACACCCAACTCTAACAACCACTGCCAGTCGTCGGCGTGGTTAACGGTGTAGACGTAGCTCTTGAGCCCGGCGCGGGCCACAGCCCGCACCAGATCGCGATTGATAAAATTGATCGACGGATTAAAACAGTAGGCTTGCAGGCGTGCGCACAGTTCTGCCGCGCGCAGTGGAATCCCCTCGACTAACACTCCGCGCCGAATCTCGGGCAGCCGCTGCATGCAATACAACAACTGCACCTGATCGAAGCTGGAAATCAAAAAGTCCTCTGCCTGGCCGCCTTGGTGCAGCTGGTCGCCCAGCCATTGGCAGAGTAAGGGGGCGGTATCTGGGCCTTTGATTTCGATGTTGAGCAAACAGCGGCCCCGAGTGAGGTTGGAGACCTGTTGCAGGCGTGGCAGCGGTTCGCCGTTGGGTAGTTGTAGCTGGTTTAAGGCCGCTGTATCCAGGCTGTCGAGCCTGCCGGTGCCGGGCAGGGTTCTGCCCAGGCGTCGATCGTGCGTGACCCACAGCTCGCCCGCCAGTGCCCACAGGTCAATTTCCACGGCGTCCACACCCAGTGCTACCGCGCCCTCTACGGCCGCTAAGCTATTTTCTGGGCCAAAGGATTTGCCCCCGCGGTGAGCGATGGTAAACAAGCGATCGGTCATAGTGCCTCCAGCGAGTAGGGTCTCAGTATGTCATTGCAGCCCTAACTTGCCCAGCGGCCGATTTGTTTAAATATTCACCAGTTTGGGGCTGCAATCGGCGGGGCAAGCCAGTAGAATG
>NZ_JBTUOC010000043.1:0-86196 GCF_058345725.1 Simiduia sp.
CAGGTATATTTAGCTACATTGAAATATTTTATAACCGCAAGAGAAGGCATTCTGCAAACGACGGGGTTAGCCCTGTTGAGTTTGAGGAGAGGGCAGCGATTGCTGCATAATTGGAGTGTCTACTTTTTGTGGGGAACACCATATGATAACGCCGGCGCTGGCCCGAGCGTGCAATTGCCAGCGATGGCGTGCGGATTAAGCCCAGCGACTTAACAAGTGCTCCAGTTTTTCCTGGTCGGCGGCAAATTTTCGAATGCCTTCAGCCAGTTTTTCAGTGGCCATGGCGTCCTCGTTGTGCAACCAGCGAAATTGCGACTCATCCAGCGCAAACTTTGGCTCTGCAGCAACGGTATTGGCCTGCAATTGACGAGGAAGTTCGGCTTGATCGGCCGCTAGCGCCTCCAGCAGGTTCGGACTGATGGTCAGTCGATCGCAACCGGCAAGCGCTTTAATTTGCTCGACATTGCGGAAACTGGCGCCCATCACTATGGTTTTGTAACCGTGGGCTTTGTAGTAGTGGTAAATACGCTGTACCGAGCGTACGCCCTCATCTTCTTCGGCACTCGCTGGCAGCTGTCCTTGCGCCTTGTACCAATCGTAAATACGGCCCACAAAGGGAGAAATCAAATATACGCCGGCCTCGGCACAGGCGACCGCCTGGGCAAAGGAGAACAACAGCGTGAGGTTGCAGTTGATACCCTCGCGCTCCAGCACTTCGGCGGCTTTAATGCCTTCCCAGGTTGATGCAATTTTAATCAACACCCGCTCTCGGCTCACCCCTCGAGCTTCGTAGGCGCCGATCAATGCCCGCGCCTTGTCAACCATGGCCGCCTGATCGAACGATAGGCGGGCATCTACCTCTGTGGATATCCGACCGGGAATCTGGGTCAATATCTGCTGGCCGATCGCCACCGCCAGCGCGTCTACGGCTTGGCTCATATTGCCCTGAGCATGCGCTACTGCCTCGTCGACCAACGCCTTATAGGCGGGCAACTGTGCAGCAGCCAGGATCAGGCTCGGGTTCGTGGTGGCATCCAGTGGCTTAAAACGGCTGATGGCATCCACATCGCCGGTATCTGCGACCACATCGGTCATGTTGGTGAGTTGCTGCAATACACTTGTCATTAAAATACCTTTGCTTCCTTAACGTTAGGTCCGTCACTGCCCCGATAATACCCCATTGTGATACCTGCCGTTCAAGGGCCTGGCAGATTCGCACCCACTTCACCTTTGAATTACACTCCCCTGAAAATAAGCACGAGTTGTACTCCATGACCGCCGATCACACCCCAGGCTATATTCTGGCTATCGACCAAGGCACTACCAGCTCCCGCGCGCTGATATTTGACCGCCGCTTTACTGTGGTGGCCTCCGCCCAGCAAGAGTTTACCCAACACTTTCCCGCCGACGGCTGGGTGGAACACGACGCGCTGGAAATCTGGCAATCTGTACTCAACACCTGTCGCGACGCATTGAGCCGGGCGGCGTTAAGCGCACATCAACTGTCGGGGCTCGCCATTACCAATCAGCGCGAAACCACCGTGGTTTGGCACCGCGACACCGGGCAGCCCATTGGTCCCGCCATTGTCTGGCAGGACAGGCGCACCCAAGCGCGCTGCCAAGCGCTGCGCCAACAGGGGCTGGAGGCAGATATTCAAGCCCGCACGGGGTTATTGCTAGACCCCTACTTTTCCGCCACCAAAATCCAGTGGTTGCTGGACAACACGCCCGGCGCGCGCGACCTTGCCCAGCAAGGGCTGTTAGCCTGCGGCACTATCGACTGCTGGCTGCTGTGGCAGCTCACAGACGGAGCTCAACATAAAACCGACGCGACCAATGCGTCCAGAACCCAGTTGTACAACCTCGCAACGGGTAGCTGGGACCCACAGCTGTTGGACCAGTTTGACGTACCGGCGTCTCTACTGCCCACGGTAAGCGATAACGCCGGTGATTTTGGCTTGTGTGCGGATCACTGGTTGGGCGCACCTGTGCCTATTGTTGCCATGGTAGGCGACCAGCAAGGCGCGCTCTTGGGCCAAGCCTGCATCGCGCCAGGTCAGGCAAAGTGTACCTACGGCACCGGCGCGTGTTTAATGGTTAATGCCGGCACCCAGATTCCCCGTTCGCAGCACCGATTGCTCTCAACGGTGGCTTACCGATTAAACGGTGTGAGTCACTACGCTAGCGAAGGCGCAATTTTTATCGCTGGCGCGGCGATTCAGTGGCTGCGCGACGGCCTACATCTCATCGATAAGGCCGCCGATTGTAATGCGCTGTTAGCTAATTACCCCCACGCCCTTAGCCCAGTCATCATGGTGCCAGCCTTTACCGGGCTAGGCGCGCCGCACTGGAATCCAGAGGCGCGCGGTGCACTATTTGGATTGACCCGCGATACTGGCATTGCCGACATAGTGGTGGGCGCATTGCAGTCTATTGCCCTGCAAACCTACGATCTGACAGAGGCCCTCTGGGCAGACGGCATACAGTTATCGGAGCTGCGAGTGGATGGCGGGGTAACGGCTAATAGCGGCTTTCTGCACTGTCTCGCCGACATTCTCAACCGCCCTGTGGCGCGCCCGGCCCAGCAAGAAATGACCGTGCTGGGCGCCGCTTACCTGGCGGGCCTTGCCTTGGGCTGGCTGACATCGATAGAGGAACTCGCCCAATTACACGGCGAGTTGCAGCGCTGCGAGCCGCAACTACCCGCGCAGGCGCGCAAAAAGTTGTTACAGGATTGGCAACAAGCAGTAGCCGCCACGGTATTGTTTGCGCAAGCCGATTAGCCGGCCCCGAAGTGAAGGCGTAAAGGCGGCGTTAGGCGCCAGCCGACAGTGTTTCTAAATGGCTTTCCATGGCCTGCGTCAGTCGCTCGGCGCAGGCTTTTAACAGCTGCCACTCCGCCGCCAGCTTATCTAGGTGCGGCTGCGTAGACTCGGCATCCAATTGCCGCGCCAAGGACTCCAATCGGCTGACGCATTGCTGCATTTCAACGGCCCCCAAGTTGGCCGACGAGCCCTTCAGTGTGTGAGCGGCGAAAATGAGCTCTTTATAGGCCTTGGACTTAATCAGACCCTCTATGTTTACCAGCGACGCCGGCAGCGAATTCAGAAAAGATTGGGTTAGCTCGGCCAATCGATCGCTGCGCCCACGCACCCTGCGCAATAGCGCCGCGTGATCGAATACTGGGTCATCCGACACTTTCGTCTCGACCACCGGTTGGGGCGCAGGTGATTCTGGTGCCGTCTGATTTTCCGGAGGCAGTATTTCGCGCTGTACAGTGCGAGCGATGGATTGCGCACCCGGGTGCGAGCCTTCGCGCCCAGCCACAGCAGCAGGGAAATAGCGACTAAGAATACCGATTAACTCCTCCTCTTCAAACGGCTTCGGCAGATAGCCTTCCATGCCCACATCCACAATGCGCTGGCGAGTATCGACCAATGCATCAGCGGTCATTGCCACAATCGGCATGGGCGCCAAACGCCGATTATCTTCCATTTCCCGTATTTTCAAAGTGGCATCCAGACCATTGAGCTCCGGCATGTGTAAATCCATTAATATCAACTTCAGGGGCTGGCGGTCGTTGTCTGGCTGATTGTAGTATCGCCACATGTATTTGACAGCCTGGTCGCCATCGTTCACGCAATCTACTTCTAACCCGCTCGCCTCCAGTATTTCTCGTGCGATAACTCGATTAAACTCCACATCTTCGGCCAGCAATACACGCCCAGAAAAATACCGAGCGCTGTCCTGTTGATTCTGATCGCCCCAAATAAACTCGCTTTCGTCGCAATGTTCTGCCGCACATAAAATAGCCTTGCGAATCAACTTGCCCGGGCTTAACAAAGGCAACTGAATACGAACGCCCAGCGCGCGCATATTATTGGAGAGCTCGTGCATGTGGTCGCAGTCAATGGCGTCCTGACTCGTGAGCAGTACCCAGGGGACTTCCTCGGCGATAACTTTGATTTTAGCCAATAAATCGTCGGCCTCTTGTTGAGCCATGGCCCGTACTAAAGACGAACTTTCGGCCACAACGACCCAATGGGATTTTTGACTGCGCGGCACATCCGTCAAATGCCGCGCCACTTCCGCCACATCGGTCACCATATGAATGCGGCCGTACCACTGCCGCAGCTGCCGTTCCAGGTCTGCTTGATCGCTGAGCAAACAAATACCCAGTTTGTCTGCCACCTCTAACACCGGCTGGGCATCTACCCGTGTTAAGGGTAATGCCACCACAAAGGTAGAACCTTTGCCCAAAGTGCTCACGACAGAAATATTGCCTCCGTGCATTTCAGCCAATCGCCGACTGATTGACAAACCTAAGCCCGTCCCTCCGTACTTGCGGGTTGTGGAGCTGTCGCTTTGCACGAATGCCTCGAACAAATTATTCAAATGTTCAGACTTAATGCCTACACCTGTGTCCTCTACGCTGATTAACAGATGGTGGTCATCACTTAGGCCAACGCGTACAGATATGCCACCGGTATCGGTAAACTTAACGGCATTGCTAAGTAAATTAATGATGATTTGCTTAATGCGAAGGGCGTCCCCTTCCCATTCGCCTTCGCAGCGACTGTCAAAAAACAAACCGAGCTGCACATTCTTTTCTTTCGCTTTTAGCGAGAACATACTCACAATATCCAGTAGCAACTCTTCTAAATTGAACGGGTGCGAGTCCAATTCCAGCTGATTTGCTTCAATCTTGGAGAAGTCCAGAATCTCGTTGATCAATTCCAACAGGGTTTTACCCGATTGGGTGATCAACGTTAAGATGCTCTTCTGTCGACTGTCGAGAGCGGTTTTCGCAAGGATTCTTGCACCACCCAACACGGCATTAAGCGGCGTGCGTATCTCGTGACTCATGGCGGCCAAAAACAGGCTTTTTGCTGAACTTGCCATCTCGGCTTTACGCGCAAGCTCTGTGGATATTTGCGTCTGTTTTCCAAGAATTCTATTAAGTTGTTCGGCCTCATTTTTGGCCGCCACAATTTCCTCAGTGCGGGATTTTACCCTAGCCTCTAATTGTAAGTTTTCAGCGCCCAAAAAGAGTTGGGTAATTCGAATGTTATGTACAATATAACCGCCTAAAAAAGTCGCTGTGAGCACCAGCAATGCCACCCAAAATATCACCACCGCACGCCATTGCTTTTGCTTGTCTAGTTCGGCACTTAAAAATTTATTGAGATTACCCGCCAGCTGAAGTTGTGCGCGACTAAACTCACTGTATTTGTCCCAACTGAGCCCGCGCAATTTCTCAACTTCTAGGGCCAGCCCCATATCACCAGACTCTTCGTCCAGTGCGCCGATAAAATTTAACCGGCGTTTCTTTTCCAATATTTTACGCCCCAAGATCGCAATATCGGTAAGTTCAATACTATCAAGCTGGATATCTGCGCCCGACGCGTCACCCAACTTTTCCCGCTCGAGGCTTTCTAATTGCGTCATGGCGTTTTGAAGCTGTCGAATGGCCGCTTCTAAATCGCCATCGCGCATATCTAAAGCGGTTTGCGCAAGCTCTTCGGTACCCAATAGCAGCGCTTGTTTGGCGTGCAGCAAATCTAAAAACAGCAATTGAGAATACCGACGCACAGGCTCAGCGCGACTCCAAACCAAATTGGCGTCCACCAACAATCGTTTTGCGAGCTGTTCAGCCAGCGGGTCAATACGGGTTAATTGCGCGAGTTGTGCCGACCAGGTTTCCGTTTTTCCCAGGGATTGAAGTATCGCTTTCAACTGCTGCCACTCAGCTAGGTCGCGATGGAAATTGTCGGCCAGAATTTCGTCCATGGCGCTCAGCTGCAGCTCCCACAACCCCTGATCGAGCTGAGGCGCGTGGGCATTGGCCGAGGATTCCCCCATCCGAATGCGCTGCATGGACTCTTGGCTGGGGTAATAGCGGCCGTAGTAATCGTCTATGTGATGGATCTGCAAGGCCACCCACTGCTGCAGAACTTCAACGCTGCCGCGCTGGCGCTCCAACGTTTGCAGCTCGCGATTTAACTCACTTAAGTACAAATACACCAGCACCAGCAGCGGCACAACCAGAATGATTGCCGTAGCCAGTAAGCCCGCACTCATGCGGCTAATACTTTGCGCCGATACTTGCGAGGGCGCCTGATCACGTTTGCCGTTAGCCATATTTTCCCAATCTAGGCACAGAATCTGACAGGTTTTACTGCCATCCCATTTTCTCCAGCTGTTCCTTTTCACACCAACATGGCCGCGATGCACGCCGGGGCGCGCGAACTGGCAACGCAGCAGCTACACTGCAAGACTAGTAGATTCTGGCTAATTTACCGCCCCCGAGGAATATGATTCGTTCTAGTTTAGTCCCGCTCGCATGGGCACTCGTGTTTTCACCTGTGACAGCGGCCCAGGCCACTGAGGGTTCGCTGGCCAACATGTCGCTCGACGAGCTGCTAGGTCAGCGTTCGGCGCTGCACAATGCGAGCGTCACATCCTCCGCTACCGCAGAAAGTGTGAGAGACGCACCCGGCACCTTAGTGATAGTAGACGCTAACGCAATAAAACGGCGCGGCTACGACAGCCTGGACGAACTGGTGGCAGACCTGCCCGGCTTTGACACGGTTGTGACTAATGGCACCCTGCAAGTCGTGGCCTACCAGCGCGGCTATCGCACACCCTGGACACAGCGAACACTGGTACTGGTTAACGGGCGCGTGGACAACCATCTGTGGAATCACGCGGCGCAGTTGTCTCGCCAATACCCCATGCAGCTTATTGACCGAGTAGAGATTTTGTACGGCCCCACCGGAGCGGTATACGGACCCAACGCTTTCTTGGGCGTAATCAATATCATCACGCGCCAGGGGGATCAACTGGAGGCAGACAGCAACCGGTTAACGGCCAGCCTTGGGCTGGCCAGCTACAACACCCAAACACTGGATTTGGCCTGGATCGGCAATCAAGCAGGCATCACATTTAGCCTGGGCGCGCGCCTGTTCAGCAGCGACGAAGCTCCCATCGACGACTACAGCCGCTGGGGTTATACCGATCCCGCCTGGTTGAGTGACCCCAACATCTGGGGCAACGGCATTGGCCAAGGCACCGATCCCGCCACCGGCAATCCGAGCCCGGTGGGCGACATCAACGTCAACGGTCGGCTGGAAGACGCCGAACGGATTAATAATAGGCCGCTCGGCAGCTATCAGGACCCCTCTGAAAACACGGGCTTTTACGGTGAAATGGGTCTGGGCGATTGGCGCCTGGGCGCCAGCTACTGGCTGACCGATGAGGGCTACGGCCCCTACTACTCCTTCGCCGATGCGCAACCCAATGCCCACTGGGTGCATGAGTCCCGACAGGTGTTTGTCCGCCATCAGGGGCAGTGGGATGAAAACCTCAACAGCCGCACAGACTTGGTGTATCGCGAGAGTCGCGTGGGCGGCGATTGGATAGAGTCGCTCGATGGCGCGGTTAGTATTTCGGACTGGAATAGTTTTAACAGCGCCTGGCGTTTCGAACAGCTACTCAGCTTGGCGGTGAATGACCCGCTGACACTCACCGGCGGCTTAAAGCTCGAACGCAAAGAATTGACCCGGCTCTACATGGCCTGCAATTATTACGACAGCCTGGGCGTCTGCCCTGCTCAAGCCGCCAATGCCGGCAATGGTGTCGGCTCGGACGGCAGCGGGGTCAAACAGGCTGATCAGATTAGCTCTATTAATCCTTTACCCCTGCCGCCGGAGCTGGCCAAGCGCAATGTGCCTGCCAACAACCGGGCCACCACCGAAGACCTGGGCTTATTCGGCCAAGCCGTGTACCAGCGCGGGCGCTGGCGGTTTAACGCGGGCTTGCGCTGGGATCACAACAGCGAATACGGGCGCGAGGTCAACCCGCGACTGGCGGCCATCTATCACATGCGCGCAGATACCACGTTCAAACTGGTGTACGGCGAAGCATTCCAGGAGCCCTCGCCGAAAGAGCTCTACGGCGGATTTAGCGGACGCGCAGCTAACAGCACACTTAAACCCGAAAAGGCCCGAAACCTCGAATTTATCGCCATTCACCAAGGCCGTTTGGCGATGCACGAAGTTTCGGTATTTTTCGCGCGCTACCACAATGCCATTGCCGGCTCTGAAAATGTTGGCGATAGGCGTATCCAAGGCTTGGAATACCGGGGCGACATTCGTTGGCCTAACCCGATCAACAACCAGGGCCCCATCACCACCCAGCTGTATTACACCTACACCGACGCGCGCGCACAGCAACAATACAATACCGACACGCAGATTTGGATTAACGATTGGGGGACACAGGGAGATGTGGCGCCGCACAAGCTCACCGCCATTGTAAATCTGCCGCTCGCCAGTGATTGGAATCTCAATGTGCGCGGCCACTGGAGTGCTGCGCGTAGGCTCTTCTCTGAAAATCCACTGCGGGCGCAAGGTGTGAAAGCCAAGGCTTATGCGCGCTGGGACGCTCACTTACTCTATCAACAGGGCCACTGGCGCCTGGGCTTGAAAGGTGAAAACCTCTTGGCTGCGAATTACCTTGCGCCAGGCGTGGAAGGTGCCGCCAGCGGCAACGACTTTAGCCGCGACGCCAACGGCTTTCAGAACTCTCTGATCCCACAGGTAAACCGGCCGGTGTACAGTTTGAATTTTGCGGTGGACTTTTAACATGCGCACCCAGGACTTCGGCAGCCTGATTCGGCGGCGTCTGAAGCGGGCGCAGGCGAGAGCAACAGCTGGCCAACCAGAGCGCCGCGCGTGGCTATGGGCCTGGGTATTGGTGTGCTGCCTGTGCAGCGCGCCGTTGACCCAGGCAGAGCCGCTTCCCACACCACTTAATGGCGCGCTACTGTTAAAGCTGATCGATTACGAAGACAGCTTGAAACAGAAAAACGAAATTCGCATCTTGGTTGTGAATGATTTGGCACTGGCCAATCACCTGGCGCAAAAAATCGGCACGGCACTTGGCGGCCGACTTGCCGCGGTTTATCGCGACACCCTGCCCCAAGGCACGGCCGCTGATGTAATTTATTTAAACAGTGAACGCCAGCTCGCCGAGCTTCGCGTCTACGCTAAAAAGCGCGGCGCACTTACGGTGGGTCACGAACTCGCACTGGCCCACAAGGGTGTCGCACTGATTCTGTTTGACGACGGCGGCCTACCCGGCATTACCATCAGCGTAGCGCCCTCAAAA
Source organism: Simiduia sp. (assembly GCF_058345725.1). Classification (NCBI taxonomy): domain Bacteria; kingdom Pseudomonadati; phylum Pseudomonadota; class Gammaproteobacteria; order Cellvibrionales; family Cellvibrionaceae; genus Simiduia; species Simiduia sp. The sequence continues at coordinate 9,172 of NZ_JBTUOC010000043.1, forward strand.
GAGCTGGGGCTGCGCTGGGACCCAAAAGTCTTGGAAGTTTCGCAACTGATTTATTGAAGCGCTGGAATGGATAGCCATCTATTGGATAGCGACCCTAGCTCGGTGGCATGGGCAAGCTGCCAGCCACTAAAAAATCCTCGCGCTTAAAGGCAAATATTTCCCGACCTGGGGTCGCCCCTGGCGCCGCCACAAAGCGCACAGCGTCGTGGGTAGCGTGACAGGTCCAGGCCTGAAATCGCTGCGGCTGGCTGCCTTGAAATACTTGGGGATCTAGCACTGCGCCATTGAGCGCGCTGGCGCGCAAATCCCGCGCCGACAAATAAATCAAAACCTGTACGCCGGCCCCTCGCATGGCGCTGCCCAGCGACTGGGGTACGCTGTAGTCATCTGGCGATCGCAGTGCCTGCACGTGTTCGGAAAACGGTGGCAGCGTTAGATTTACACCTCGCTCGCCGTGACCGCGCACGCGGAAACTGGTGTGTTGCGACACCACGGCCTTAGGAAAAGGTTCGGCCACCCCGCTCAAAAAGACAAAGCGATAAAATGCACATTCGGTCAGCGCCGTTTCAATGTTTAGCGAACCGTAAAACAGCGACGGTTCGTGACGGCGACCGAAGCGACTGCCCCACTGCAGGGGCGGATAGCGAAATGGGCTGGACAACAAATAGTGCAAGTTTCCCCGCAGTTGGCCCGGCTTTGTCTGCTCGAGCAACGACTCCAATATGTCTTGCTCTTCCATGCTATCAACCAGCGACAGGGTGGCAATCTCCTCCTGGGACTCCACCACCCGCACCAGCTCTAAGGTCAGCGGGCCTATGGCTTTCGGGCCCTCTAACTGTGTCCATAAATCCATTAAACCCGCCCGCGCATGGCATCCAGATATGTCACCAAATTAACCAACCCCTGCACACTGGCCAACATTTCACGGGGCTTGCCCCCCAAGTGATGATTGGCCGTATTCAGCCAGTGTTGCATCTGACTGCTGCTACCGCCCAACAACGCAAACAGACTGCGATAAACCCGCACCAACAACAGCGCCAATTCACCTTCTTTCGAGCGGGGCGATAACAGGCCCTTGTCGTAAATTCGTCCAACAGTTGTCCGATCTTTCCCGATTACCCGACCCAACTCTTCGTTAGACAAGCCAAACGCCTTTTGCGTATTGTGCAACGCTTTGCACAGCACAAGGCCTGCCTCTGGCTGATCCATTTGCAACGCACTCATGGCATTTCACCCTCAGCTATCGAATTCCAGGGTAGCATAGCCGATACAATTGCACTTTTAAAGTAATAAAAGTGCATATGCACACACAATTTAGATCTCCGTCTGAGCCAGTCGATACAAGAGTACAGCGGCGCGCTCTGCCTGGCTTTTAAAGGTTTGCATGTCGGCCACTTCGCCGTCGGTATGCCCACCACTGCCCATCAACCCCAGTCCGTCCAGGGCCTGCAAGACGTCACCGGCCACAAAGGAAATGTCCGCGGCACCGGCCCGCCGTGGGTCCACGGCCTGCACGCTGCCGTGACCAAGGTCTTCACTGGCCTGGCTATAGCGCGCCAGCAGCGCATGATTGCCCGGGCTGGGCGCCATGGCGGGATAACGATCTTCGTAGCTAAACGTCGACTGGCTGTGCGGCAGGCTGCGTGCAGCGATCTGCACCATGCTCGCCCAAGCCTTGGCCTGCTGCGCCGGGCTGATAGCGCGCAAATCGCCCTCGACTAAAGCCGTGCGCGCAATCACATTACTTTTCCCGAACGCGCCGCCCCGCCCCCCTCGCTCGAGCTCGGCATCGGTGCCGGCGACCACCACACCGGGATTAAAGGTTAACAGCGGCTCGCCCGCCAGTGCCGCTCGGAATTCATCCAGTACACGCGCCATCTCGAACACGGCGCCATAGCCCATATCGTCGCGAAATATCTGTGAGGAGTGCGCGGGCTTAGCCGCCACCGACAAACGCCAATTGGCCGAGCTGCGGCGCGCCACCACAGCCGTGGACGGATCGCCATCGCCGTCCTCAAAGCCGAGCGCCACATCGGCCCAGACGCCGGCTTCGCGCAGTGCCTGGGTGGCGAGATCCATAGGCTCACCGCGATCCTCTTCGTCGCCAGTCAGCACAATCTTTATCTGCAGCTGATCCAGTTGCCGGGTATCGTGAAGAGCTTGCAAGGCCATGAGCATGACCAAGTTGCCGCCTTTCATATCGGTAATGCCCGGGCCCTTCACATAGCGCTCATCGATAACTTCATAGCGCTGAAAAGTACTGTCGGAGGCAAAGACGGTGTCTAGATGACCAATCAACAACACCTTGGGGCCCCGCTCACCCCGGCTGGCTAGCAAGTGACCGGCGCGGCCGAAGGCGCCCCCGGCTTGCCACGCCACGGTGAAACCCAGCGCTTCCAAGGGCGGCACTAACTGGTCGGCAACCCGCTTGATACCGGCGTGATTGCCAGTGCCACTGTTGATGTTCACCAGAGTTTCCAACAGCTGTCGCGCGGCGGGTTCGCGCTCTGCCACCGCCTTAACCAAGGCCTGCTCGGTGGCATTCAGCGCACTCGCCTGTGCGGGCATTGCCGCACACACCCAAAGAAATAGTCCGAATATCACTGCTGATTGCATACACCACTCCTTATTTTAAAGAAGGCATACTGACCCAAAGGTCAAAGGAGTCAAGAGCGCGACTGAGCAGGCACAAAAAAGCCGGCGATGGCCGGCTATTTTGGAGGTGCAGAAACAACTACTCGGGATCGACAGCCACGCGGTAGTTCGGATCTTCCATCACATTGACTTCCACTAAATCACCGGCTTTGCGCAGCAGTGAAATACAGTCTTTGCTCAGGTGGCGCAGGTGCAGCGTCTTGCCAGCAGCGCGATATTTTTCCGCCAAGGCATCAATGGCCTCCAGCGCAGAGTGATCAGCCACCCGCGAGCGCTGAAACTCAATGACCACATGCTCTGGATCACCAGTTGGGTCAAACAACTCTTTAAAATTAGCCACTGAACCAAAAAAGATGGGGCCGCGCAATTCGTACACCTTGTAACCCTGCTCGTCCACATAGGCGTGCACGTGAATTCGCTTGGCGTGTTGCCAGGCAAACACCAGGGCGGACACGATGACACCCACGATCACCGCAATGGCCAGATCGAAGAAAACAGTAACCGCCGACACCAGCACCAAAATCAGCGCGTCGGAGCGCGGAATTTTGCCGATGATGCGCAGCGACGACCACTCAAAGGTGCCCAGTACCACCATAAACATAATGCCCACCAAGGCCGCGAGCGGAATCATTTCGATGTACTGCGCACCAAACAAAATAAACAGCAGCAACACCACCGCAGCGGTCACGCCGGACAAACGACCGCGACCGCCCGAGTTAATATTGATCATGCTCTGACCGATCATGGCGCAGCCACCCATACCACCAAAAAAGCCATTGACGGTATTGGCGATGCCCTGCCCCATGCACTCGCGATTGCCGTTACCGCGCGTGTCGGTAATTTCGTCGATTAATGACAAGGTCAGCAAAGATTCAATTAAACCTACGGCCGCAATAATGAGTGCATAGGGGAAAATAATACGCAGTGTTTCCCAGCTAAACGGCACATCGGGAATGGCAAAACTCGGCAATTCGCCGGTTAACGAAGCGGTGGCAGCCTGCTCGGCGGGCAGCATATCGCGCACAAAATCAATCACGGTGCGCGCTTCCAGATCCAGCCCAAGCACCGCCAGGGTTACCGCCACAATAGCCACCAGGCCCGCCGGCACCGCCTGGGTCAACTTGGGTAAAAAGTGCATGATGGCCATGGTCACGGCGATTAACACACCCATGGTGTACAGCATCTCTCCCTGTAGCCAGGCCATGGTGCCCTCGGTTACCTCGTATTTAAACTGGCCCATTTGGGCGAGAAAAATCACGATTGCCAAGCCGTTCACGAAGCCCAGCATGACGGGGTAAGGCACCATGCGAATAAATTTGCCGAGTTTGAAAATACCCGCCAGCATCTGCAGCACACCGGCCAAGACCACCATCGCAAACAGGTATTGCACGCCGTGTTGCGCCACCAGCGAAATCATCACCACCGCCGTAGCACCGGTCGCGCCGGAAATCATCCCCGGGCGGCCGCCAAAAATTGAGGTTAACAGCCCCATCATGAAGGCCGCATACAGGCCCACCATGGGCTCAACGCCCGCCACAAAGGCAAAGGCCACCGCCTCTGGCACCAACGCCAAAGCCACAGTGGTACCTGAAAGCAGGTCGTTTTTGACATTCGACTCTGCGCCGTTAATCAGATTGAACATGGGTCATTCCAAAAGTTTTGATACAGCTTAGCACTGCGCGAAAAGGGCGCGCATACTAGCAGATGTGGGCCCGCAGACCAACAAAGCGCACAAAAAACAGCCAGCCACAAAAAAGCCGCCCGCAGGCGGCTCTATCGCACAAGGCGCGCACGTCAGCTCTGAACAACAGCCGCCAGCCGATCTAGGTGCGGGTAGATGGCAGCCAGCGCCTGTTCGGGCAACAGGTCCTTCACACAGCGATTATCCACACAATCGGTTTTGCGGTGGTTGGCGGCACTTACACAGGGCGAACAGGCCAAGCCCAGATAGAGAGGGGTAGAATTGCCCAGCGAGCTATACAGCGCTGGCGTCTCAGGCCCGAAAATTACAAAGGTTCTAAGCGGCGTCACCGCCGAGAAGTGACCCGGGCCCGAATCGTTCGTCAGCATCATATCGGACACAAAATACAGCGGCACCAGCTGCTTAAAGGCAAACTTGCCCGCCGAATTGACGCAGCGCGGTTGGCCCACGGCGTTACACAACGCCTGTGCGCCGTCAAATTCGCCGGGGGCGCCGGTGATGACCACCAGAATATCGTCGTAGCGCGCCAGCAATGCCTCAATCACAGCCTGAAAATGTTCCGCCGGCCAGCGGCGTTGCGGCAGAAGATCGCTGGCATTGGGATTGATCAACACCACCCGCTGACCGGGCGTGTAATCGGCGTACAGCTCGGCCAATGTCCCTTGCACGGTGGCAATGGCGGCCTCGTCGCGCTCGGCCTGTGCCAGTTGTATCTGATCGTCAGTAATCAAACTTTTACAAAACGGCAATTGCTCTTCGGCCATCATCGCCGTATGCGACAATGCCATAAAGTTTTTGGCGATGTGCTGATGGGCGTTGTACACCACGGGGCGCGTCAAAAAATTACCTCGGTACAGCCCCTCGCTGTGATAGGCCACAAAACCGATGCGATTAACTGCTCCGGTCACCCGCGACAGCAAGGCAGACACTCGCGAAAACATCTCCATATCGATCACTGTGTCTATGCCTTTGCGCCGGCACCACACCATAAAGCGCAGCGTATCCCACACCAGTGTCAGCAGGTTGTCCTCGCGAAAGGTATACAGATTGTCAGCGGGAATGGTATTGAGCAGGTGTAAACTACTGACATTCTTTTTAAAGATGGCAAAAAAGACTTCGGCATCGGGCTGTGCTTTCACATAGCGCAGCGCCGGGTCGGCAATAATGGCACTGCCCATTTCCGACAGCTCCAAAAACAGCACCTTTTGCGCCCGCACGGGCTTGGGTTTAAAAATCAACTCCCACAGCCAAAACCAGACCGACAGCAAAAAACACAGCGGCATGCCCGCCCAGCGGTCGATCTTGCGCATGGTATCTACTTTCATTATTTGGCACTCTCTATCTTGGCGTCGGCGTCAACCGCGCTGTCTTCTCGTCCGTAGACTTTAAAAATCAAAAAGCCGGCCACCACATAATTAAACAGGGCCCCCGCCAATACACCGGCAATCAGCGCCAACTGGCTGTTGTCCATAAAAAATTGCGAACTGTGCGTCAGGCCGTAAAATGTGCCCATACTGGGTGCAAAACTGATTAAGCACATCACGATATACTTGGCCCACTGATCGCGCTTGCGGCCATTTTCCGCGTCCTTAAAGGTAAAAATTCGATTTAAATACCAATTCCAGGAAGACGTTAGCCAATAAGCAATAGAGCGAGCAACCAATAAATTCATACCCAGCATTGAGTGGAACAACGCGTAGAGGCTCATATCCACCACAAAACCGCTGCCCCCCACCATGCCAAACTTGAAAATTCGCGTGAGCGATTGGCGGGCCGATTCGCGAAATAATTTTTGGGTCAGCCACTCCGCCACCGGCCACAATAAAATGGCCAGCCAATACAGCGCCACACCGGCCGCCATGCCCGAGGCAATCCACCGCAGGCCCGTGACGCCCGTGTATTTTTCGTAGCCGGTGTCGTGCATAAATCCATTCAAGCTGACGATAGCCAACAACAACGTCAGCACCCACTGCCCCCACAGTGGAATACTTACTGGCTTGTCTGCAAAACCGCGAAAAATAACCACCGCTACCAATATGCCAATGGCCGAACCTGCAAGTACATCCGCCGGCCAGTGCACCCCCACGGCCACACGCGACAGCGCGGCCAATCCACCGAGCACTAGCAGCAGCGCACAGGCCCAGGCGCGGCCGCTGGCCAAACCCACCAAGGCGGCTGCCAATAGGGCCGACCCGCTGTGACCAGAGGGAAAACTGTTGGATTTATAAGCCTTGCCCACCACGGCAATCGTGTCCAAATCAAACACAGCTGGTGGGCGCAATGCGTCAAAGGCGTGCTTGGGCACTTGAATCAAAATACCGGCCACCACCGCCGCCAAGAAAATGTACGCCAGCGCCCGGGGGTTGCGAATAAATACCCCCAGCGCGAGACAGGCGGCAATAGAGCCGTCGCCAAACACTGTGGCAAATGCGCGCAAATCCGCCGGCAAATGCGCTGCCGCGCGATTGAGGTACAAAAACAACGCTTGATTCCACTCGGGCAAGCTGTGCAGCGCGCCCCCGAGCGCAAGGCACACCAAGGCCAGCGCAATTAACGTATTTTCCAACACCGGGCGACGCTGGGCGGCCCGTGCATCGGGCAGCAACCCAAACAAGTTAGCGGGGCTGGGCTGACTTATCATTCGCGATTATCCTTATTATTCTTTTCCGCTGACGCGTTCGGCAAACAGCGGTAATACATAAAATAGTTGAGCGTCACGCCCTGCTGTCGGTAGTCGAGCGTATCCACCAAATCGCACTGCACGCCCGCGGGCGCAGCCACAGCCGTCTGCGCGGGCCGTCTGCGCTCGGTGCGCAGCAACAATCCAGGCAAGGCGGGCCGTCCCCACCACAGCGAAAACTGGCTGGTTTTTTCGGACATCACCTGTACCGGCGCACCGGCATACCAAGCCAAACGACTGCCTTGCGTCCAGTTAGACACCCAAAAGTGCACCGGTGCGGACGCCTCTGCCTGCCAGTGCTCGCGCAGCGCCAGGGCTTTGTGCGAGGCCTCGGGCCAACCGTGCAAGTCCCGCACGGCCTGTGCCGATTTTGGTAGGGTCGCTAGCGGTGGTGCAACCAACAGCAGCCACACCAGCGCGCTCAGCAGTACCGAAAAACCACCAGCCAACCAACAAAATACCCGCTTGCCAAGGCCCGCGCGCACGTACAACCAATTAGCCGCCGCCGGCGCCAGCAACACCCAGCTCAAGACCGTCCAATGGGGTAAATTCTCGCCATTTCCCGCCGACCAAAGCGCCACCAATAGCAGTAACACGGCAATCCAAATGGCCAGCTGACGCCCCATGGACGGGTTGGCCAATTCGGGCTTGAGCACCGCAATCAGGCCTGCCACCGACAATAAGGGCCCGTAGCTCACCAGCAAAATCACCCCGTAACGCAGCGAATCCAGCGCCGACCAGTCACCTTTGGCACCGTGATCCACTTGGTAACCAAAAGACACCCAATCGTGCAACCAGTTCCAATAAAACACCGGCGCCACCAAAATCGCCGCCAGGATTACCGCCAACCAGGGACCTGTTTGACCCAACCAGTACCAGCGGCGATGAACCGCCAGCGACAGCAGTAACCCCAGCGCCACAAACACTGCGGTGTACTTGCTGAGCCCAGCCAGCCCGAGCAGCACGCCCAAACACAGCCATTGCCCCAGTCCCCGCCCATCGGTGGCCTCAATTCGATCAACCAACAACAAGATCAGCAGTGTCACCACGATCAACGGCGTATCGGGGACAAGCCCAAAGCCCAGCACCACGATCAGCGGCGAAAACACCAGCAGCGCCACGGCCAGATTAGCCACCACCAGCGCGCCGTACCAGCGGCGGGCCAATTGCCAGACCAGCGCCAATATCAGGGTCCACAACACCATGGACGGCAGGCGCACAAAAAACTCGGAATGCCCAAGCCGCAAACCCAGCCAGTGCAACCAACCCACCATAGGTGGGTGATCAAAGTAACTCCAATCGGGTCTTAGGCCATAGAGCGCGTAGTGCGCCTCGTCGACGCCCAGCCCAATCCAGGGCGCCAGCAGAAGGTGTGCCACCAGAAAGCCAGAAATCAGAATATAAACTGCGGCGCTATGGCCCAGCCAACGGAAAGGAAACTGCAAAAAGCGCCTGCCTGTCTTAGGTAAAAGGGCGCATTATCCCAGCCGCTTCGGCAAGCGGCAACAACAGAGTGCCCCCAAAATGCGAATCCGGTTAGCGTGCAATGAGTGACTTCACAAAGTGGAAACTGGTAATGGTGAAACCCTGCGCAAAGTAGAATTTGTGGGCCTGCTCGCGCTGCGTGCCACTGTCCAGGTGCACGGCGAGGCAGTTTTGCACACGCGCATAGGCCTCAAGCCATGCCAGCATTTCCTCGCCGTAACCCTGTGAGCGCACAGCGCCATCGGTCACCAGGTCATCCACGTACAAGTTTTTGCCCAGGTGTAAATTCACCGAAACGCGAAATCCGGCCACCGCCACCACTTGCCCGTCAGCCTGCGCCATGGCCAACTGATACCCCTCTGTCTCCATCTGTCGAACCAGCGCCACAAAGCGCGCGGCAACCAGCTGTGGCCTGAGTTGCTGCATTACGGGAAAACAGGCCTGAATATCGGAATCCGTTACCGCAAGTTTGATCACTTGGTGCTCCTTACGCGCAATGTTAGTGAGCCTTTGCCGCCCTATTGCGGCCTTTGCCCTCGCTCGCGGCCATTTTGCCCCGACCAGCGGCGCCGGTAAAGTTGCCGCGCCATGCCTCCCTGTACTACTCTATCCAGTCGAGTTGTATTTTAGGTATTGGGTCGCAAGACCGCGACGGCACCATGAAACCCCTGAAGACGAAAGCCCAAATCAGAGACGAGATTGAGCGTCAAATTGCAGCCTACATCGATGAAGGCGGCAATGTGGCAGCCATTCCACAGGGTATCAGCGGCCGCGAACCCACCACTCAGGCCCCACTCCCCATTAGTTTTGACAAAAATCACACCGAACGCACCCCTGTCACCGCGGTCATCAGTGCCATTGAGGAGCGGCGCCACAATAAAAGCGTTAAAAAGCCCCTGCGCCGAGCCAATAAGCCACGCAAGAAACTGATCTACGATGATTTCGGCCAGCCCCTACGCTGGCAATGGGTCGAAGACTGATCCCGCGCCGACCAACAATGGCAGTATTGACCTCAAGCAACTAGGCTTAACCTAGGGCCTCGGCCACGCACATCACCACTTACGCCACTTTGTCCACGGAAAGGCCAGATGTCTGACACTTTCTACATTGTAATAATCGCTGAACTGCTTTTTGTCTGTGGCCTATGTGGTTATATGGTGTATCGCCTCAAGCAGCGCCTCAGCCGCTTGGCCAAACGTCTTAACCCCACCATTGCTGGCGCCAACGAATCCTCGCCCCCCGATGTGGGCGTCATCTCTTATCTGGTAGGACAGCTAAAGCGCACCCGCTCGCTATCGGACACCGAGCTCGGCACCGAGCTGGATTTGCCACCCTTGGTCACCAGCGTACGCTGCGCTTACCTCAACGCCGAGCGCCGCGCCTTAAAGGAACCCGAAAACAGCAAAGAATATTGGCTGGTGCTTAAAGAGGAGCTCAACAAACTCATCGGCATGCTGTCCCAGGAAGCCAGGCGCACCGGCATGGAAAATACCGAACTGCGCGAAAAATTGAAACTCATGCGCGAGCGTCTAGAAAAACTCGGCGACAAGGAGTGGGCAGACCAGAACAGCACCCTGACAAGTAGCAACAAAAAGCAACCGGGCTATGTACTGCGTTTTGCACGCGATGTTGACGTTACCCATCAAACCGCCAAGAAAGCTACCGGCAGTGGCAACGAATTATTCGAGCGGCTCGAGAAGCAAAAGCAACACACCCGCAACCTGACCATGCTGATAAAAAAAGAAAAGAACAGTAGTGGCCTGGAGCAGCGCGTTGCCGAGTACGAAAAGATGCTCTACAAAATGGAGCACGAATCGGCCAGCCTGCAAAAGGCCCTGCGCGATGCACAGCGCCGTCTGAACGAAGTGGACGGCGCCTTTAATATAAGAGAACCCAAAACCGAGCGCCAAAGCGAGACCATGCTAAGTGTGATCCGGGCGCGCAAGGAAGACGATTCAGAGAAAGGCGGAATCTTCGACGAACTCATTGCCGACACCCAGCACATTGGCACCCAAAGCCGCAAAAACATTGATGGTCTGCAAAAAACCATTTTCGACCAGCGAAAATCCATTCTCTCAATGGAAAGCACCATCGCCGCACTCGAGGCAGAGTTGACCGATGGTGGGGAAGAAAATAATGCCAAGCGCACTGAACTTGAACAACTCAAACGCGCACTGATGGAATCTGAAGGTTGCATCAAAATTTTGGAGGATGAAGTCGACAACCTGTACAAACACCTGCAGGAGCTGCAAACACAGCGCGAAGAAATGCAGGAGCACTACAAAGAAAAGTCCGACCAGGAAATCCTCACCAATTTGTCGGAAGAATTTATTGAGGCGCAAGCGCCGGTCGACAGTGGCATCTTGGAAGATACACGCAATGCACAATTTCTAACCGAATTCATGACCAACGCCATCGAATCTGGCTCACTGGAAGACCTGATCACCGTATTGCAACACGCCGTCAGCGAAATGGGCTTCCAATCACTCATACGCGTGGTGGTGGGAAAAAACAAAGTCGACATAGCCGCCATGGGCAAGTTGAGCAAAGAAGATAAGCTGCTCATAGAACACCTGGAATTCAAACCCGATGAGCCCATTAAAAATGGGACCAAACACACCACCATTCACTACCGCAATGTGCGCGCCATATTGAAAAAGCAAGGCAGCGATCAGACGATCAGCGACAATCAAACGGGCGTACTGGCAGCATTGTTCAGCTTTAGCTCGAACCTAGCAGAAAAAGTTGCGGAGCAAAAAGATATTAAAAAGCGGCTCAGCAGTTACGAGCAATTTAACGACATGCTGCAAACAATCAGTAAAAATCTCGAAGCCCAATACAAATATCAGAAGGACGAAACACTTGGAATTATCCGAAGCATCGTGGATCAATCCCACATGCTGGTGGGCGAAAAGGCCACCCCCGGCCAACAAACGGTTTTGCAGGCCATGGAGGAAGAGGCAATGCAGCGCACTGAGCTGCTGGAGGCCAATCGGGCCATCGTGCGCAAGCAATTTGTCAAAATCATGGAGCGGCTTACCACCATGAGTACCGAATAGCCCCGCCAACCAGTCAGCCCATAGCTCAAACGCCAAACCACGCTTAAGTCCCCTCGCTAAAACACGCTATGCCCCCCCTATAGCACCGGAGAGGTCCAAATCGCACTCGTCCGAATCGACAAAAAGACAATATAAGCCATTGTTTTTATTGATATTTATCAAACGCCTCAAAAAAAATAGCGCAAAAAACACACAAAACTATTGCGATATACAAATCTAGTGTTATAGTTATGTATAACACCGGATCAGCAAGGACGTTTTCTGCGAGATCCACCTGCAGACCAAACATTGAGGACAACTGACATGAACATTTTTCGCACAACCTGTTTCGCCGCCATTACTCTCTTCGCCAGCGCCGCCACCTTGGCCGACACAGCGCCGAGTGTGCAGGCACCCAGCCCAGTGATCGATACCCAGTGGGCCTTGGCTGCGATTGAAAACAGCCAACCCAGCCTGGCCGTTGTGGCGCAAGTGAAGCCATTGCAGCAAGTTCAACAGGGTGAAAGCTGGACTTTTCGCGAATTGATCGATGGCCAAATCATCGAAATCGAAATCACAGAAATCGCCAACGCGCTGGCGAAAGAAATTGCCAAACACACCGTACGCTCTGCCATGGATTTGGCAGGCATCTAACACTACACCTTTGTCACGGGGACGCACCATGAACGCCAAGCAACTTACATACAGCTTTTGCATCGCCCTGGCGCTGATATTCAGCGCCGCCAGCCAGGCTGAAGATATTCAGAAAAAACATGTCGCTATCGAAGACATCGACCAGGTAGAAGTGGCTGGTCCAGGCCAGTTGACGATTACCCAGGGCGACACCGAAAGCCTGGAAATTATTGCCAGCGCCAAAGTGATGGAGCGCATAGAAGTGGATGCGCGCGGCACCACGCTGCGCCTGCGCCTAAAAGATGGCACTCAGTGGGGCTTTTTCCGCATAGATGACGGCATTCAGTACAAACTGACAGTGAAAGCGCTCAACAGAATTAAAACCATTGGTTCAGCCGATGTTGAATTGGCAACTAGCCTGACCGCCAAGCGCCTAAAGCTCGATAGCGCAGGCTCCGGCGACATGCGTTTCAAGGATCTGATGCTGCAGCAACTCGATATGAGTTCAGCTGGCTCTGGTGATTTCTCTGCCGAAACGCTGGAGGCTGAGTCTATCGACATGACCACGGCGGGTTCTGGCGATGTGCGCATACAAACGCTGAAAGTGGCCGCCGCAGCCGAAATTAACTCGGCCGGATCAGGCGACATTCGTATCGACACACTTTACGCCGACCGCTTAGTACTGGCCATGGCCGGCTCGGGCGATACAGAAATTGGGCAGGGCGAAGTGGCTAGCCAGTCCGTCGATATTGGCGGCTCCGGCGACTATTCGGCTGCACGACTTAAAAGCGCCGTGGCAGAGATGGACTTGAGCGGCTCTGCAGATGCAAAAATCTGGGTCACCCAAGAGCTGCGTGTAGACGCCAGCGGCGCCTCCGATGTGCACTACTACGGCCAGCCACTCATCAAAGTCGATACCAGCGGTGCCAGCAGCGTGAAAGCCTTGGGCGTAACTCCCAAGTGAGCAACTAAGCCCTCCACACAAGGTACGTATTATGCAACAGCAGTGGAATGATGATCAGCCTATCTACCGGCAACTAAGAGACCGCATGGTAGGCCTGATAATGGAAGGCGCCTATAACGAAGGCGAAGCTATCCCTTCCGTACGCGCGGTTTCCGCAGAGTATCAAATAAATCATTTGACCGTGTCCAAAGCCTATCAAGAATTAGTGGACGAAGGTCTGGTAGAAAAAAGAAGGGGATTGGGCATGTTTGTTATCGAAGGTGCAAGAGAGAACATTTTGAAAGCCGAAAAAGAGAAATTTCTGAGCGTGGAATTTCCACAACTATTACAACGCATCATGCAGCTGGGCATCAGCAAGGAAGAGCTGATAGAGCGCATCACGCAGGCCGAGGAAAACAACTGATGGAACCGATCATTCAAGCCCGCGGCCTCTCCAAGCGCTACGGCAATCACCAAGCACTGAACCAGGTTAGTTTTGACATAGCACCGGGCCGCATAGTTGGGCTGATTGGCCCCAATGGCGCCGGCAAAACTACGGCTCTCAAAGGTATATTAGGTTTAGCCGAAGTGGAAGGCGAGTTAAATGTCTTGGGCATGAACCCCGTTAAACAGCGTAAAGAACTGCTAGAGCAGGTCAGCTTTATTGCCGATACGGCGATCTTGCCGCGCTGGCTTAAGGTGTCTGAAGCCATTGACTATGCCGACAGTGTGCATCCAAAGTTTAATCGCCCAAAAGCTGAAGCCTTTTTAGCGAAAACAAAAATTAACCCCCGCTCAAAAATCAGCAGTTTATCCAAGGGCATGATTACGCAATTACATTTATCGTTGATCATGGCCATTGAAAGTAAATTGCTAGTGTTGGATGAGCCCACCTTGGGATTAGACATTTTATACCGCAAGCAGTTTTACACTTCGTTGTTAAACGATTACTTCGATGAGGAAAAAACCATTCTCATCACCACTCATCAAGTGGAAGAAATAGAAGCCATCTTGACCGATTTGGTGTTTATCAACGAGGGGCAACTGGCGCTCAATATCGCCATGGAAGATATTCCTGGTCGATTTGTTGAGGTGCATCTCAATAAACAGCAACAAACCGAAGCCGCAGCTTTAGAGCCTATACATATCAGCCCGCGCCTGGGCGGCTTCTCAGCGATTTTTGACGGCGTTGAGCGAGCGCAGCTGGAACCTCTGGGCAGCTTACACACCCCCAGCATTACCGATCTTTTTGTCGCAAAAATTCAACCGAATCTTGTTTGGGGGCACACCCAATGAAGCAGCTAATTACACCCGTCAAGCGCGAGTTCTGGGAATACCGGGGCACCTTCACACGCCTGCCTATCATTTGTGCAGCCCTGATTGCCCTATGCATGATTGGCGCCCTTGGACTCTATGCCAGCGGCCTGATCGATTACCACTTAGATGACGATAATTTACGTATCGGCGGAGCGAGCAACTCAAGTCACTACAGCCACGGCGAACACCTTATCCACAAGCGCGAGGCCCTGCAGGAAGCGCGCGCGGATATTCAACAAGCCCGCGCAGAGGTGGAGCAGCGCTTCACTGAAGAATTTAACGTGGATATCAACAAAGAGCTGGACAAGGCGCAGCGCGAACTGGATCGCCAGGGTATCGATATAACCATTAAGCGCTCAGACGTCCGCATCGATCACAGCAAGGTTCGCACAGAGGTGCGTCGCCAATTGGATCGCGAGTTAGCGCGCATCGATGAAGAAATAGCACGCATTGATGCACTACTCGCAGACGGCGCTACAACGGACATGCCAGTCGCACCGCCAGCCCCCAAGGCACCCCCTGCGCCTGCGGCACCCGAGCTGAGCGCACAGGCACCCGAGGTCCCCAAGGCGAGCGACATTCGCCGCTTCCCCGAAACTGTTACGGTGATTGAAAAGTCCGAGGGATTAGGCTTTACCGATGACAATATCGACAGCGTCAACGACGTGCTGACGGGCTTTTTCGCGCTTTTCTCTGGTTTGATGTTGTTGGTGAGTATCTACTATCTTCTGTCTTGCCTGTACACAGACCGCAAAGACAACAGCATATTGTTCTGGAAGTCCATGCCGGTCTCCGAAACGCAACAGGTACTCACCAAATTGGCAGTCGCGCTGGTGGCACTGCCAACGATTGCCACACTGTGTGCATTGGCTGTGGGCTTTGTCTTCGTCATACTGACGCTGCTGTATGTTGCCGGTTACGCCGCCAGCACAACGCCCTGGGAAATCCTTGCTGGTGTGAACTTGTTCAGCATTGCACTGGGTCATTGGTTCACCGCCATGGGCGTCGCCCTGTGGAGCTTGCCGTTTTTTGCCTGGCTGGCTTTTTGCTCCGCAGCGGCCAAACGCTCCCCCTTCATGCTGGCCCTGCTACCGCCAGCGGTGTTGGTACTGGCAGAAGAGATTGCCTTCGATAGCCAATTACTGCTGGGCGTAATCAGTGCACGCATTCCAGGTATCGCAGTGGACGACAACGGCTATAGCGGCTATATCCGCTTTAGCGAAACCGGTGTGAGTCCCTTGGGCGAGTTTTTGACGACGCCCGGCTTGTGGATGGGCTTAGCTGTAGCCGCCGGTATCACCTACGCCGCCATTTGGTTGCGTAACCATCGCTACGAAATCTAAAGGATGCGATCGTGAAAATTGCAACGGCTTTGCTTTTGACAATTTCCGCTCTGGCCACGTCGGTGTCTGCAACTGAAGAAGTTCGCCACACCTACGCGCTCGACACCGTCTCGCAAGTACAACTCGACGCCTACGGTAGCGTCGAGCTGACCCAAGGGCCCGTCAATCAATTGCAGGTTACCGCGGGCGACGAGTTCCGATCGCACCTACACATGGCCCTGCACGACGACACACTGGTGATTACCGATACGCGCACCAGTTCGACCTGGTATCAAACTAAACAATGGTTCCAGCAACTGCTGGGCGGCGCCATCGGTCCGCAAGACATGCACTATCAGCTCACGCTGGCTGAACCCAAGTCGCTGACGCTGAACGGCCATTTTGCCGCTCGGGTGCAACAGCTATCCCAGCCGACTGTAGCCATTACGTTTAACGGCATCGGCTCGCTCGACATCAAACGACTGCAGACCGACAGCTTAACACTCACCGCCAATGGTCACCTGACACTAAACACGGACCGTGTGCAAGGCAATGAGCTCCACCTGGCCTTTAGTGGTAGCGGCCAACTGGATGCGCGCGGCATTAGCGTCGATCAATTAAACGGGCGTCTCAATGGTGCCATTCAATGCCTGCTTGCCGGTAAGGCGAGTAGCCTGGATTGGCACATGACGGGCAGTGGTCAATGTACCGCCGTCCGTCTGCGCGCCGAGCAGGCGGCGCTGCACATTGCCGACCAAGCCCAAATGACCGTAAGCGTAAAGCAAAATCTAAACGCCCACACCGAAGGCCAGGGCCAGATAAATTACTATGGCCAACCCAAGGTGAATACCAGCGGCAACCGAATAAAGCACGCCCACAGCGGCTACCAAGCGCGCATCTATTACTAAGTCTTCGTCGGAAAACGCTTCAGATCCGAGTGTCAGCTGCACTCGGATTCTTTATGCCAATCGCTTTTATATTTTTATCAAATCCATTGTTTCTGGCATAAAAAAGCCGCGCTTTCAGGGCGCGGCTAAGCAAATATCAATGAGGAGACATATGAAAAACACACCATGGCTGTCCATATGCTTCTTTGATACACAGGCGGCCAACTAGTTCCTTCTTTTTTCAATTAATTTTCCACCCCAAGCGCTTCGCCTGCCGCCCACTGCCCGGGCTACGTATTGCGCTCTGTGCGCCCAAGCGACACTCCCCTGTTGTCAGCGGCTCCGACGGCCTTGACATACATACTGTGCAACACATAGTATTTACTGTGTAACGCACAGTATTTTGCCATCCCACAGGGAAATCAATGGAAACCGAGGCCCTGCTTCACAAAATGACGCAAGAGCTGCGGCGCGGCTCGCTCTCGCTAGCGGTATTACTGGCGTTTCGCCGGGAGCACTACGCCTACTCGCTGCGCCGCTATCTCGCAGAACACGGCTTAGACGTAGATGAAGGCACCCTCTACCCGCTGGTTCGACGGCTGGAAAAAGACGCCCTGCTAACCAGTGAGTGGCGCGAAGCCTCGGGCCGTAAACGCCGTTTTTACCAATTGTCACCACTCGGGAAACACTTGTTACCGCAACTCGATCAAGAGTGGCAGCGCCTGTCTGCGGCGCTGGAACTGATACGCAACGCCACCTAGGAGCACACCCTATGAATTGGATTCAACGCTATGTAGAGGCCGCGCGCGCCTATTTCCCCTCCGATCAACGCGATGATTTGAGCGATGAGCTAAGCGCCCAACTACACGATCAACTGGACGCGCTGGAGGCCAACACCGGTCGCCCCGCCACAGACGAAGAAATAGAAGCGCTTTTGTGCGCATTTGGCCCCCCCATGCACTACGCCAGCAAATTTCACCCGCGCCAGGCACTCATTGCCCAGCCGCTTTTGGAGACCTACAAGCTGGTCTTGCGCTACATAGGTTGGGTGTTAGCGGGCGTATTTAGTGCCTATGCACTACTGCACGCCATTTCACACGACGCGGTGCGACCGCTCAACATACTGCTGTTTGTCGCCATTAATACTCTCGAGCACTTTGTTTGGTTTTTCGCCGCGGTAACTATTGTATTTTATTTGGCCGAAACACCGCTGCAGCAAGTGGTCGGCACAGAGCGCTGGCATCCGCGCCAATTGCCCCCCATCCGGCCACATTGGAGCCAGCGCTCGCGTGGGGAAAGTGCATTCAACTTTGTGGTTTATTTAATCGTAGCGGGCATGGTGTTTGGCGGTTTTCCCGCACTGGAAACCTTTACACTGCACTATCCCAGCGCCGCCGCGCTGCAATTAATCAGTCTGTTAACCCCAGTGATCGGTAGCTTGCTGCTCATGCACGCATTTTTACATCTCTACCACTGTTTGCATCCCTACTGGAATAGCATCAGCATCACGGCGAATCTCGCACTCAATATCGCGTGGTTGGCCGTCATTGGTCTACTGCTCGCCGTGCCAAATAACGACCTGCCACAGCTGGTCAGCAACGGTATTGAAGGCGAGCGCATTACCCATTTTCTTAATCAGGCACTGACCAGTATTTTTGTGGTCATTGGCTTGGTCACCGTGTACGAATTGGTGCGCGATGGCCGGCGCCTGCGGCTGTTGCGCGGATCAGTCTCAGCAGATCACTAGAATCTATCTGACAGGTAAAAAAAATGCCGCTCTATGAGCGGCACAACAAGCATAACATTGGGGAGAGATATGAAGGCCAGTAAGCATTCATGTTTCTTTGAGCACTAGGCAGACATAAAGTTCACAGATTTTTTATCCCAACCCGGTCAGACACCTCACATTTGCATTTCTTTACGCAGATATATCGGCACTCTGTCACACCCGCTAGTGCACCTGATGTCAAGATGTCGTACAGTTCAAGGTACATACGTACTAACGCTAAAGTACGAAAAGCCACTGGCCACAGCCCGATCCCATTAACCGGCGCCTGAGTAGATCACGCTAATGAGCACACCTTTTTACTGCGTGTGCCCGATGCATCAGCTAGGTTTACCTTGCTTTTAGCGCGTCCGGCGGATTATCTGTCGAGCTGTAGTACCGAACACACTATTTACTGACTAAAACGGCTATGCCTTTGGAGTTCTCCATGCGCTTGCTCGCACTTGCCTTGATTATTGTCTCTTTCAATACCGCTGCCGCCCCCACAGGGGTATATGTACAGCAGGTTCAGCTCACCGATTTTTCAGACAGAGTTGAGGCCTTGGGCACATTGCGCGCAAACGAGTCGGTGGTACTCACCGCCAGCGTAACCGACCGTATAACCCGGATACACTTTCAAGACGGTCAGCGGGTTAAGGCGGGCGAGCTCTTGGTCGAGCTCAACAACCTGGAAGAAAAAGCCCAGCGCCAAGAACTTTTTCTGGTGGTAGACGAGGCCAGCCGGCAATTCGAACGGGTGCAAAAACTGGCGCAGGACGGACTTGCACCCCAGTCACAATTAGACGAACAACGTCGCACCTTTCAGGCGGCCCAATCGCGTTTGGACGCGTTGGATGCGCGCATGCAGGAACTGCAAATCGTCGCCCCCTTTTCCGGTGTACTGGGTCTGCGCAATGTGAGTGTGGGTACCCTGCTCGCTGCCGGCGAAGTTATCACTACACTCGACGACGATTCGGTCATGAAGCTAGACTTTTCCGTGCCCTCTACTTACCTACCATTTTTGAAACCAGGCTTGGCCGTTAGCGCCCAGGCGAAAGCGCTGAACGACTCAGTCTTTGAGGGAGAAATTGCCAGCATCGACTCTCGGGTAGACCCCATCACCCGCTCCGTGCGCGTGCGAGCGCTGCTCGACAACCCCGACCACCGTCTGCGCCCCGGCCTATTGATGAGTGTGGCGCTGCAGAAAAACCCCCGCCAAGCACTGGTAATCGCCGAGGAAGCGCTAATTCCCGAAGGCCGCAAACACTCCGTTTTGCGCGTCGACAGCCAACACAACCCCGCCCTAGTGGAACAGGTAGAAGTCACCGTGGGCAGCCGCATACCGGGGCAGGTGGAAATACTATCGGGCCTCGCACCCGGCGATCTGGTGGTCACCCACGGCACCGTTAAAATTCGCCACGGCTCAGAGGTGAAAGTGCTGGCGGAGCAAGCCTATGGCGAGCGCCTGCCGAGCCTGCTCGACAAAGCAGCGGGGCAATAAACCCTGTTGCTGTCAGAAATTTCCATTCGCAGGCCGGTATTGGCCACCGTATTTTCATTGCTGCTGGTGGCCTTTGGCTTGGTGGCATTCGATCGCCTACCCCTGCGCGAATACCCAGACATAGACCCACCGGTGGTATCCATCGACACCAGTTACCCAGGCGCCAGCGCCACGGTAGTGGAAACCCGGATTACCAAAGTGATTGAAGACCGCATCTCCGGCGTGGAGGGCATCAAGTACATTCAATCCTCCAGTGAAGATGGCCGCTCGCGGGTGACGGTGGAATTTGATATTTCGCGCGACATCGATGCCGCCGCCAACGACATCCGCGACCGGGTATCGCGCGTGCGCGACAGCCTGCCCCGCGAGGCAGACGCGCCCGATATCCAGAAAGAAGACGCCGACGACTCACCCATTATCTGGCTGAATTTGGTGAGTACGAAAATGACCCTGCCAGAGCTCACCGACTATGCCGAGCGCTATCTGGTGGATCGCTTTAGCGTACTGCCAGGCGTGGCGCGAGTGCGCATTGGCGGTGCCCAGAGTTTTGCACTGCGCATCTGGCTCAATCGCCAGGCTCTGGCAGCCCACAACTTAACGGTCAACGACGTGGAGGCGGCACTGCGTTCTGAAAACGTCGAGCTGCCCGCGGGTTCGGTAGAATCCCTGGAGCGGCAATTTACCGTGCGTGTGGAGCGCAGTTTCCGCAGCGCCGTAGACTTCCAAAAGCTGGTACTGCGCCAGGGTGACAGCGGCTATTTGGTCAGGCTGGCGGACGTAGCACGCGTGGAACTGGGCACCGTCGAAAGCCGCACCTTGTTTCGCGGCAATGGCGAGCCCATGGTGGGGCTGGGAATTTCCAAGCAAAGTACCGCCAACACTATCGACGTGGCCCGCAATGCCCGCGATGCCATGGAGCGTATCAACCCCACCCTGCCAGAGGGCATGGCCATTAAGCCCAGTTACGACTCCTCGGTGTTTATCGAAGCCTCCATCAACGAAGTGTATAAAACACTGTTTATCGCCATCGGCCTGGTGGTGTTGGTAATCTACCTGTTTCTGGGCAGCCTGCGCGCCATGCTGATTCCCGCAGTTACCGTGCCAGTGTCCTTGATTGCCACCGCCATTATGCTGTTCGCCTTTGGCTTCACCATCAATTTGCTAACACTGCTGGCACTCGTGCTGGCCATTGGTCTGGTGGTGGATGACTCCATTGTGGTACTTGAAAACATTCACCGACGCATCGAAGAAAAACACGAAAACCCGCTGCTGGCCGCATTTAAGGGTACCCGCCAAGTGGGGTTCGCGGTCATTGCCACCACGCTGTTACTCGTCGCCGTGTTTGTGCCCATCACCTTTTTGGAAGGAGACTTAGGCCAGCTATTCACCGAATTTGCCTTGACCTTGTCGGCGGCGGTGATTTTTTCAAGCTTTGTGGCATTGACTCTGTCGCCGGTAATGGCGGCGCAACTACTGAAGAAAAACGCGGCCCCATCAGCCCTGGTTCAAACCATGGACAACCTGTTTGCGCGCTTGCGCACCGGCTATCAAACAGTGTTGGACGGCAGTCTACGTCGGCCTTGGCTGGTGGGCATAGCCGCCTTACTGTTGCTGGTCTTTGCCGGACTGATCCAACAGAGTATCCCGCACGAATACGTACCCAAGGAAGATCGCGGTTCGTTTTTTGTGGTGGTAAGCGGACCCGAGGGCGCCAGCTACGCCCATACCGTAGATTACATGAATGAAATTGAGCAACGTCTGCAATATTTGCTCAGCTCGGGCGAAGCACAGCGCGTGCTGGTTAGGGCGCCGCGCAGTTTTGGTAATCTCACAGACTTTTCCGGCGGGGTGGTCATTCTGACGCTTAGCGATTGGAGCGAACGGCGCTCGGCCTGGGACATTATGAACGAGTTGCGCGCCAAGCTAAGCGACCTGCCCGGCGTGCGCGCCTTCCCGGTCATGCGCCAGGGCATTCGCGGCGGGACCAACAAACCCGTGCAATTTGTCTTGGGCGGCGCCACCTATGGCGAACTGGCCGCCTGGCGCGACCAGATTAACGCGCACCTTGCCGAGCACAATCCCGGGCTCACCGACATCGACTGGGACTACAAGGAAACCAAGCCCCAGTTTAAGGTGAACATCCACTACGATCGCGCCGCCGAGCTGGGCGTCACCGTGAGCGCCATTGGCACGACACTGGAAAGCCTGCTGGGCTCGCGCCGAGTGACCACCTTTATCGAAGATGGTGAAGAATACGATGTCATCATCGAGGGCGAGCGCGCCGATAAGCGCAGCCTGACCGATCTGGAAAACATTTACGTGCGCTCCCAGCGCAGCCAACAATTGATTCCACTGGCCAACCTCGTGACGCTGGAGGCCTTTGCCGACGCCGGCACACTCAACCGCTATAACCGCATTCGCGCCATCACCCTGGAGGCCAATGTGGACGGTATTTCGCTGGGCCAAGCGCTCGACTATCTAGATCAACTGGTGGCCGAGCAACTGCCCGAGTACGCGCAGGTCGATTACAAAGGCGACTCGCTGGATTACCAATCCAGCGGTCAATCCATTGTGTTTATTTTTGCACTCGGCCTGGTGGTGGTGTTTTTGGTTTTGGCTGCGCAATTTGAAAGTTTTATTCACCCCATGATCATCATGCTGACGGTTCCCCTGGCCATGGCCGGCGGCTTGTTTGGCCTTTGGTCCACGGGCAACTCACTCAATATCTACAGCCAGATTGCCCTGCTGATGCTTATCGGTCTGGCCGCGAAAAACGGCATTCTCATCGTGGAGTTTGCCAATCAATTGCGCGCCGGCGGCCAGGATATAGGCCAGGCCATCCGCACGGCGGCGGCCATTCGCCTACGTCCCATAATCATGACCAGCATTACCACCATGGCGGGTGCCGTGCCGCTGATTCTGTCCTTCGGCGCCGGTGCTGAAACGCGTACCATGATTGGCGTGACACTCTTCTACGGCGTCTTGGCGGCCACGGTATTTACCTTGTTTGTGGTGCCGGCGGCCTACAATCTGATTGCACACAGGGCATCCACACCGGGCGCGCGCGCGCACGCCCTGGACGACGCTCTGGCTGAATCCGTGCACACCCACAAATCACAGAGCAATGTCGCATCATGACCGACAATGCAAGTAAAAGTGTTTCGCTGGTGCTGGGCAGCGGTGGCGCCCGAGGCATGGCACATATCGGCGTCATCAAATGGCTGGAAGCCAATAATTACAATATCGTTTCTGTCAGCGGCTGCAGTATCGGGGCATTGGTGGGCGGCATCTATGCCTGCGGAAAATTAGCCGAATTTGAAAAGTGGATTACGGCACTCAATCGCTTGGACATTGTGCGTTTGATGGATTTTTCCTGGCAGCGCAGCGGCCTGCTAAAGGGCGACAAAATTATCAATGCGCTGATTGAAAAGGTAGGTCATCACAACATTGAAGACCTGCCCATTAAATACACTGCCGTTGCCGCCAATTTATCAACTGAAAAAGAGGTGTGGATTCAGAAAGGACCGCTCTTTGATGCCATTCGCGCCTCCATTTCGCTGCCGCTGTTTTTTACGCCCTATTCCCTCAAAGGCAAAACCCTTGTGGATGGCGGCGTTTTAAATCCGGTCCCCATTGCCCCCACTTTCGGGGATCACTCTGACTTGACGGTGGCTGTTAATCTGGGCGGCATGCCCGAGCGACAAGCGCCGATCAAACGATTGCCCGACTCAGATAAACCCAGCGACGAAAATTCATTGTTGCATCCAAAAATTCAACAGTTTATTGATCGATTAACCGACAACTGGCTGCCCGCCGACAAAACACAGGCGCCCGGATGGAGCGCCCACGCCATCGCCGATCAAGCCTTTGACGCCATGCAAGCCACTATCGCCCGCCAGATGCTGGCGGCCTATCCTCCCGATATCGAACTAACCTTGCCGCGCAATGCCTGCGGCACAATGGACTTTGACTGCGCCAGCCAAATGATAGAACAGGGCTACCAACTCGCCGACCGCCACATGGGCGACACTACCCCATAGCCACAAATCCCGGCTGATCGGCCACCCGCTGAATCCAGGCTTGGATGTGTGGGTAGCGACTCAGTTCAAAGCCGCCTTCGTGAGCCACGGGCGTATAGCCGTAGAGCGCGATATCGGCCGTGGTCAAATGCTCGCCCACTAAGAAGGGCGTGAGCGCCAGCTGTTGCTCCATCACCTGCAACGCTTTGTGACCGCCCACCTGCTTAGCCTCGTACTCAGCGCGGCGCTCAGCCGGTAGCCCCAGGTATTTTTGAATAAAACGCGCCACCGCAATAAACGGCTCGTGGCTGTATTGTTCAAAAAATTGCCACTGCAGTACTTTGGCTAGTGCAAAGGGCTCAGAGGGAAGCAGCGGTGTGCCGTTGGCCAAATAATTGATAATCGCATTGGATTCCCACAGACAGCGCCCATCATCCAACACTAGTAAAGGAATTTTTCCGTTGGGGTTTTTCTGCAAAAAATCTGGCTGTTGAGTATCGCCACGTAAAATGTCGACAGATTCCCAGCGGTACTGCCGCTGTAGCATTGCCAGAACCAGCTGCACCTTGTAACAATTGCCTGACCTTTTATCGCCGTACACAATCATCTAGCGCACCTTAAAAACTTAAAATTTTCCGATTACAGAAAAACTGAACTGGGCGATATCTTGGTCGACGTAGGTGTACTCGCCTTCCAACAGCACTCGACCAAAATCATAGCCACCGCCCAGACCACCGCCAAAGGCCGTTTTATCGGTCGATTCGCGGCCTACTGAGAGCCGCTTCCACAACAATCCCGCACGCGCTTTCACGTAAAACGCACCGGGTGATCGGTAAACCGCATAGAGGCCAGCGGTGTCTAAGGTATAGTCTTCATTTAAATCCAGTAGGTGAATGTCGGCGTTGCTGCGACTCACCTCCGCCTCCACACCGAAACCGTTATCGTAGTGATCGGCAACGATTAATCCCAGGCCGCCGGCGTTATCGGAACCCTCGGGTGCCAGGTCGTTATAGATCGCTTTCATCCCCAAATACAGACCACCCTTCGCCGTGCTGGCTGTTTCCGCCAGTGCGCAACTGAAGGGGGCAAGCAAGAGTGACATAACACCGATTGTTTTCAACATGACAGAATCCTGTTACCAAGTGAGTAAGTGATGTTTTAGGGTGCAGGCACAGTATAGCGCTTATGAATCGCTTCAATGCCCGCCAGCACCGTCTCGCTCAAAACCAAGTTGCAGCTGTCGATATTTTCTTTCAATTGCGCCAAGCTGGTGGCGCCAATGATATTGCTACCCAGGCAGTGCTGCTGATTCACAAAGGCCAGCGCCATCTGTGTAAGCGACAGGCCGTGTTCGCGCGCCAACTCGCTGTAGGCTTGGGTGGCGGCCACTGCCTGCGGGTTGGCATAGCGCACAAAGCGCTCAAACAGCGTCAGCCGCGCGCCGGCCGGCTGCGCACCCTGTAAGTATTTACCCGTTAACACGCCAAAGGCCAGGGGCGAGTAGGCCAATAAATCCACCTTTTCGCGGATAGCCATTTCCGCCAGCCCCGACTCAAAACTACGATTCAGCAAATTGTAGGGGTTCTGGATAGACACAATACGCGGCATGTCCCGCTCGCGCGCCAACCGAAGATACTCATAAACACCCCAGGGCGTTTCGTTGGAAATACCGATATGGCGCACCATGCCCCACTCCACCAACTCTTGCAGTGCCGCCAGCGTATCTTCGATGGCGACGCCGTCATCCTCCGAGTGGCGATAGCCGAACTGGCCAAAAAAGTTGGTGCGCCGCTCGGGCCAATGCACTTGATAGAGATCGATATAATCGGTTTGCAGGCGCGTCAGCGATGCCTCTACGGCACTGCGAATGTGGTCGCCAGTAAGCCTTGGCCCTTGACGAATATGACTGACACCCGAATTGGCATCGCCTCGGCCAGTCACCTTCGTTGCCAACACAACATCCTTGCGATTGCCTCGGGCGGCCAGCCAATTACCCACAATGGTTTCGGTACTGCCCTGGGTATCTGGCCTGGGCGGCACTGGATACAGCTCGGCCGTATCGATGAAATTAATGCCCCGCGACAGCGCGTAATCCAACTGTTCAAAGGCCTCTTGCTCGGTGTTTTGTTCGCCAAAGGTCATAGTGCCAAGGCACAGGTGGCTCACTGTTAGATTCGAGCTGCCTAAGGTTTTATAGCGAATTGTCACGGATTCATTCTCCTGTCCTTATCGAATTTTCAGTGGTACCCGACACCGGCTGCCACTGCCATTCGGGCAGCGCATCGGGTGTGGGCGTGCACAAACGCGCACTGCCTTCGCGCTCCAACTTTACCAGGTGTGCCCAAAGCGAATAGATGGCCCACTCGTGCAGCGATGCATCCACATCGTCATAGGCCTTCGCAGTGAGCTCGGCCATGGTTTGCGCGCGCGCATGCCGATGCAGTGCCCGACGAACTTTAGCTTCGCGGCCCAGACGGTGTGCGATCAGCGCCGACAAATAGTTTTGCACATCGCCCAGCAGGTGCCCGTGCCCGGGCGCCAGACACTGGACCGGCTGCGCCGCCAAGCGCTCGACACTGCGAATATAGGCCTGCATATCACCGCTGGGTGGGATGATCACCACGGTTGCGCCCTGCATGAGATGGTCGCCGGTAAACAAGATACCCGTTGCCGCGTGTAAAAAGCAGAAGTGGTTGTTCACATGTCCAGGGGTGTGCAGCGCGGTTAACGTGAATTCATCCGTCGCCAGCGTCAAGCCATCGACCAGACACTCGTCGGGTTGCAGGCTGGTGTCCTGATGGCCGTCGTCGGGGCCGGGCGCGCCCAATAGCCGCGCACCGGTGCGCGAGGCGAGCACCTGCGCCGCCGGCGAGTGATCGCGGTGGGTGTGTGTTACCAACACCCAGCGAATGGACCCCAGGGCGCACAGGCGTGCCAAATGCACTTCATCGAGCGGGCCGGGATCAATGACCGCCAGCTCGCGCTCGCCCAAAATATAGGTATTGGTGCCAGGGCCCGTCATCATACCGGGGTTATTACACACCAGCCGTCGCACGCCCGGAGCCAAAGTAACGGCTTCTTCGTGCGACAGCGGGTATTCCAGTAGGTGTTGCGATAGAGCGGCCATTGACTCGTAAATTCCCGATGGAGAAACGCACAGTTTACGCGCTGTGGCTGGCGGCCTAAAGGGCCTGTGCCAACGACAAAAAAGGCGACCCAAGGTCGCCTTCAATAAATGCTACAATAGTTTCAGCGCATTAGTTCTGGAAGGGCGAAGGCACTACCGGATCGACATCTGCTTCGTAGTCAACACCCGCCAAGCCAAAACCAAACAACTTCAAGAAGTCGTCGTTGTAGCCTTTGTAGTCGGTAATCTCAAACAAATTTTCTTCCGTCACCTTTGGCCACAGCGCCTCAATTTTTGCCTGGGTGTCTGGCTTTAACTCCAGATTATCCATACGCAAGCGGTTGTGATCGTCCAGCCGCGGCTGATCGGTATACAGGCCCTCGGTAAACAAGCGATAGAGTTGCTCGATACAGCCTTCGTGCGTGCCTTCCTCTTTCATAACCTTGTACACCAGTGAGATATACAGCGGCATAATGGGAATGGCCGAGGAAGACTGGGTCACCAGCGCTTTTAACACCGAGACATTGGCTTTACCACCCACGTCTGCCAACTGCTGATTGATTGCCGTTGAAGCGCGATCCAAATCCTCTTTGGCTTTGCCGATAGTGGCGTGACCGTAGATGGGCCAGGTCAGCTTTTCACCCAGGTAGGTATAGGCGACGGTGCGGCAATTGTCGGCCAACAGGTCCGCTTGTTTGAGTGCGTCAATCCAGAGTTCCCAATCTTCACCGCCCATCACTTTAACAGTGTTGGCAATCTCCTCCTCACTGGCGGGCTCGACAGTAATGTCGGAAATTTTCAGCGTGTCGGTGTTAAGATTTTTCGCGGTATAGCCCTGTCCGATGGGTTTTAACACAGAGGCGTGCATCACGCCGGTTTTTGGGTCAGTACGACGCGGTGACGCCAGTGAGTAAACCACCAGATCAACCTTGCCCAAATGCGCTTTTACCAAGTCAAGAGTTTGCGCTTTGATTTCATTGCTGAATGCATCGCCATTAATGCTGGCGGCAAATAAACCTTCCGCTTCGGCAGCAGCGTGAAAGGCGGCGGTGTTGTAAAAACCAGCAGAACCGGTTTTGCGGTCGGTGGGTTCCTTTTCAAAGGCCACACCCACAGTTTTGGCTTGACTGCCAAAAGCCGCGGTAATGCGCGAAGCCAGGCCGTAGCCCGTGGAGCAACCTATGACCAATACGTTTTTTGGCCCCTGCGCGATAGGCCCCTGAGCTTTGATAAAGTCAATTTGCTCGCGGACATGGGCTGCACAGCCCTGTGGGTGAGCGTTGGTACAGATGAACCCACGCACCTTTGGTTTTATGATCATGGCTTATTTCCTGTCTAGCCCAAATTGGCATTTAACACAGCGGCCCTTAGGCAGGGCACAAATTCAGGCAGCTATTATAATGACCAACCGGCCATAAAACAGGTTTTTTCACTACTCACCGGTGTTCAATTTTCGAGCATTCTGCAGGATTGACCTTGAGACCACAGCCGAGGGGCTCGTCCAATCGGCAGAGCCATCCTGACGCACAGGTGCGCAAGTCGGCCGATGTGCGTTAGCATGTGGCCCTCGAGGTACCGATGCGCGCACGGATAAATCACTACGCCACAGGATTTCAAGATGACCAAAGCTCCTTTTTTACTAGCGCTTGCGCTGATTGCCACCTGTGCCGGCACTCTGGCCGATACCCTTATTCACGCAGGTCAACTGATCGACACCCGCAATGGCAAAGTGCTGAAAAATCAAACCCTGCGCATCCACGACGGCGAAATTGCCGGTGTGACGGAGGGCTTTGAACCAGGGCAGGCCGGCGTCGACGAGGTGATCGATCTGAGCCAGCACACAGTGATGCCCGGTCTGATGGATATGCATACCCATTTGGATCACGAGATGAATCCCAAGGCCTACGCCGAGCGGTTTCAACTTAACGCCGCCGATTACGCCTATCGCTCGGTGGGCTATGCGCAAAAAACTCTGCTCGCCGGATTTACCACCGTGCGCAATTTGGGCGACAACTACCAAGTCAGCATTTCGCTGCGCAACGCCATCAATCAAGGGCTGGTGGTCGGGCCGCGTATTTACACAGCCGGCAAATCCATCGCCACCACGGGTGGACACGCCGATCCCACGAATGGCCACAGCCAGGCCACCATGGGCCACCCAGGCCCTAAAGAGGGTGTGATTAACGGCGTGGCCGATGCCCGCGCCGCCGTGCGTCAACGCTACAAAGAAGGCAGCGACCTGATCAAAATCACCGCCACTGGCGGCGTCTTGAGTGTTGCGAAAAGCGGCCAGAATCCGCAATTCTTCGCCGATGAAGTGGAGGCTATTGTTAAAACAGCCAAAGATTATGGCATGACTGTGGCGGTGCACGCCCACGGTGTTGAAGGCATGCAGCGCGCCATCCGCGCAGGAGTAGATTCCATAGAGCACGGCACTTATATGGATAAGGACACCATGCGGCTAATGAAAAAGCACGACACCTGGTTTGTACCCACTATTAGCGCCGGCAAATTTGTGCAGGAAAAAGCCGCCATCGATGGCTATTTTCCCGCCATTGTGGTGCCTAAAGCCGCCGCTATTGGACCAAAAATTCAGGGCACTTTTGCCGCCGCCTACCAGGCCGGCGTGAAGATCGCCTTTGGCACCGACGCCGGTGTTTTTCCACACGGTGACAATGCGCAGGAGTTCGTGCACATGGTAGACGCCGGCATGCCGGCCCTCGAGGCCATCCAGTCGGCCACCTGGTCTGCCGCGCAACTGCTCGGCATTAGCGATGTGGCAGGCTCTATCAGCGCGGGCAAGTGGGCGGACATCGTCGCGGTAAAAGGCGACCCCTTAAGCGATATCAGCCGCATGCAAGCCGTAGACTTTGTGATGAAGGCCGGCAAGATCTACAAGCGCGACGGCCAGCCCGTACACCCTTAACACCACCAGAGCCATCCGCGCGCGCACATCGCGCACTGTGCTCCCGTTAGCGCGGCCGGGAATTTTCCGCGCGATCTGCAGGTTTGTCGATGTCCCACACCTTGATCACTAACCCCCGGGCGGCGCTCGCCGCCGTCATGCTGGTATCGTTCATTGGCACCGTGGGCATCGCATTGCCCTACCCCATACTCGCGCCTTACTTTCTGGACCCCACCAGTAGCCCCGCCCTAACCCAATACGCCGGTCTGCACCCGAAAGTGCTGCTCGGAATCATACTGGCGCTCTACCCTCTCGGCCTGCTGCTGGGCGGCTCTGTCATTGGCGCTCTGTCCGATTTGTACGGGCGCAAACGCCTGTTGAATACCACGCTGGCCATCGCGGCGCTCAGCTACTTGGGCACCGTGTGGGCACTGGTTGCAGAATCCTACCTAGGGTTCGCGGCGATGCGCCTGCTCACTGGGTTGTGCGAAGGCAATATCGCCATCGCTCGCGCCATCGCCGTCGACCTGCACCCTGCCATTGACCGCAAACGCAGCCTGTCACTGGTTTTTGCCGCTACTTATGCCGGCTGGCTGGTGGGCCCCATTGCCGGCGGTTATTTAATGCCCTTCGGTGTAGAGGTCAGTTTTATGGTCGCCGCAGCCACCGTGTTGGTGTGTTTGGTCGTGGTGAATTTGGGCCTTGCGCGCGATGCCCTACCCGCACACACAACGCGGTTCTGGCAAACCCTGCGCGCCAGTAATTCCCTGGGGCTGCTCAAAGACGCCAGCATACGGCCATTGATTATTTTTCATCTGTTGTTTTCCCTGGCGCTCAACACCTTCTACGAATATTTCCCCCTGTGGTTGGTTGAGGCCTTTGGCCACGGGCCTCAAGAAATTGCCTGGCTCTCGGTCAGCTTGTCGTTGACCATGATCGTCACCAGCGCCTTTTTTGTGGCGCGTCTCAGTCGACTGGCCAGCGAACGGCAGATGATTTTATTTTGCGTGCTGGCACTGGGGCTGCTCACAGGGCTACTGCCCTGGCTCAACGCCTGGGCCTGCATACTGGTATTCACCTTAATGGGTGCAACCATTGCCCTGGAAAACGGGATCTTTCCCGCCTTTATGTCGGCCGAGTACGGTCACTACGGCCAGGGCCGCATCATGGGTTTACTGACCACGAATTTTTGCCTAGCCAACGTCATCATGGCGCTGGTGGGGGCATTGCTGGCACTGCTCGGGGGGCGCTGGGTAATTTGGTGCGCCAGCTTTCTGTTTTTGCTGTCAGGTCTGTGGCTGTGGTTTAAATTTCGCCCGCCGCAAACCCAAGGAATATGAGCATCAAGCCCTTTTGAATTGGGGCCCTTGCTGTATACTCGTGGCCATTCTTTACAAGGGTTGATGTATGGCCAAACCCCGGCTGTTTAGCCTGGCGATTAAAGCGCAATTGCTCTTGGGTACGTTAATCGTGCTCTCTATGATTGTGCTACTTTATTTTCATTGGCAGGAACAAAATAAACTGCGCGAGGCCGGCCTGACTCAAAGCAAGCTGACGCTGGCCCAGCAGCTCAACCGCGTCCTGGATAAAGAATTCCACAACCGCGTGCACCTCTTGCAGGAATGGGCGCAGCACCTGCCCATGGACAACAGACACGATATCGTGCAAAACCTGATGCACGACTGGAGTCTGCTACACGCTGCCGGTAAGTTCAGCAACCTGCAGGTTTATGAGCGCACCGGCGAGCCACTGATCAAGCACACCGGCACCTGGCCCGCCCTCATAGATGCCGACTGGATTAACGCACTCTACCGCAGCGACTCACCGGACAACCAATTGGCCTGCGAGCAGCAGTGCGCTCAGTACATTGGCCTGCCATTGCGCCTGCCCGGTCAACCCACCCGGCTGCTGGTGGGCGAAGTGCAGCTGCAAAGCCTGATAGAAACCTTTGCCAACCACCAATCGCACCATGTGTTGCTGGTGGAAACCAATGCCCAGGATCAATGGCTAAACGCCTGGAATGTCACCGCCGAGGACGAGCTGGCCAGTTTCGACACGCCCCAAAAACTGCGCCAACAATTGCGGCAACAGCCGCTGGGCTGGGGACTTGCGCGCTATCACTACAAACTTCTGCCGCTGGCCGGCACAAAAAATCTCAATTGGCTACTGGTCAGCGACGAGCAGGCGGCATTGAACCAACGCCTGGACCTATTGACACTGCAAGCCATCATCGCCGGCTGCGCGCTGGTTGCGCTGCTTTGCTTGAACTGGTTGATCAGCCGCCAGCAGTTGTTCCGCCTGAGTAAGCACACCAAAACCTTTCACCTGCTGGCGGAGCAGCAGTTTGAACTTGCCCGCCAGCGGTTGCCAAAAAAACCAAAATCTACCCTGGATGAACTCGACCTGCTCGCCGATGTCGCCGCCGAACTTACCTTTCAGCTGGAGGCGTCGGCCCGCTCTGCCGATCATCGCAACCGCGAAATGGAACGACTGGCACTGTACGACCCGCTCACCAACCTGCCCAACCGCAACCTCTTTGTGTACGAAATAGAACAGCTGTTGGATTCGGGCGTCGATGTCCAAAAGTCCACGGTGCTGGTCATCGATGTGGACAAATTTCAGCGCATTAACGACTCTCTGGGGCACCAAAGTGGCGATCAGCTGCTGGCCAAGGTGGCCGATCGTATTCGGGCTGCGGTGGGCGGTAAAGACTTTTGCGCGCGCTTGTCGGGCAATATATTCGGCGTGCTGATCACCAGCATGAACCCGGCCGACGTGAAAATCCGGATCAATAAGATCAGCGAAATGATCCGCCAGCCAATGATTATCAAGCAACAAAAGCTAATGATTACCGCCAGCATCGGGGTATCCCAATTAGAGCACGGGGTGGCTGCCGTGGAGCTCTTGCGCAATGCCGAAATTGCCATGTACCGCGTGAAGCAAAAAGGCGGCAACAGCTATTTGCAGTTTACACCGGAGTTTAAATCCATTTCGCGCAGCAAGGTCTCATTAGAAGCGGAGCTGCATCGCGCGCTGGAGCAAAAAGAGTTTCGCCTGTACCTGCAATCCAAGGTAAATATGGCCAGCACCATCAAAGGCTTCGAGGCCTTATGCCGCTGGGATCACCCCGATCGCGGCATATTGAATCCCGTTGAGTTCGTGCCAATCATGGCCGACCTGGGCCTGCAGACGCAGCTCGACAAGTGGATGCTCGAATCCAGCTGTCGCCAGTTAAAAACCTGGCAAAGCCTTTATCCGGACATCAAGATTTCCGTCAACGTGGCCAGCGATCATTTTTCCAGCGCGGAATTTCTGCCATTCTTGCAGCAGACTATCAACCGCTACGGCGTGCGCCCCGGTCAACTGGAATTGGAAATCACTGAAACCCTGTTAATGGACAACATCACGCTGGCGCTGCGCACCATTGAGAAGGTGAAGGCGTTAGGAGTGAGTGTGGCAATCGACGATTTTGGCACGGGCTATTCGTCGCTCAGTTACTTGAAAAATCTGCCTGTCGACACCCTGAAAATCGACCGGGAATTTATTAAAGACATTCCCTACGACGAAAGCGACATGCACATTTCGGCGGTAATTATATTCCTGGCCCGCCAATTGGGCTTCCAGGTGGTGGCCGAAGGTGTGGAGACCCCCGAACAGCTGGCCTTTTTACAGGCCAACCATTGCGACCTGGCCCAGGGCTATCTGTTCAGCAAACCCATTCCAGCCCACAAAGCGATGATTGTGTTGGAAAGCCAGCGCGGTGCGACGGCGCAGCCCATTCGGGGCTGACCGCACACGCCGCCACTTCACTAGCGGGGTTGCATGCGAATAGCGCCATCCAACCGAATCGTCTCACCGTTGATGTAACTGTTGCACGCCAAGTGCACCACCAGATCTCCGTATTCTTTGGGTAGCCCCATGCGCTTGGGGAATTGAATATTGGCCACCAGTGCGTTTTGCACATTTTCTGGCATGGCCAACAACATAGGCGTGCCCATAATGCCCGGTGCAATGGCGTTCACCCGTATACCCTGCTTGGCCAGATCGCGCGCCATGGGCAATGTCATACCCACAATGCCGCCCTTGCTGGCGGAGTAAGCGCACTGCCCCAATTGACCTTCAAAGGCCGCCACCGACGCAGTATTCACGATCAGGCCACGCTCCTGGGCCTCGCCATCTGGTTTATTTTTCACCATTAACGCCGCCGCCATACGCGCCACATTAAACGAGCCCACTAAGTTGACGTTAATGGTTTTCGCGAAGTCCGCCAGCGGCAAAGGATTGTTTTCGCGGTCTAGAATTTTTCCCGCGGTAGCAATACCCGCACAGCTCACGCACAGGTGGAGCGCGCCAAACTTTGCTTTCAGCGCATCAAACCCGGTTTGCACCGACGCTTCATCTGCCACGTTTACCGCGGCAAAGCCTGCCTGCTCCGCGCCCAGTTGCGCAGCGGTTTCTGCCGCAGCCGCTTCATTCATGTCAAAAATAAATACCTTGGCACCGGCGCCTACCAGCTGCTCGCAGGTGGCCCGCCCCAAGCCCGATCCACCGCCGGTGACCAGGGCAATTTTTCCTTTAATATCCATGTTTACTCCTCGCAAGATTGTCGATTCACAACTTGATTCACCAGGTTGTGTTTACAGCGCCAGCTCTTTAATCAATTCACGCGCGATCACTATGCGCTGAATTTCACTGGTGCCTTCGTAAATAGTGGTAATGCGCACGTCGCGCGCCATGCGCTCGAGCGGATACTCTTTAATGTATCCGGCCCCGCCCAACAATTGCAGCGCGGTATAACATGCGTCGTTGGCTTTTTCGCTGGCAAAGAGTTTCGCCATAGAGGCCGCCTTGGCAAACGGCTGTCCCTGCTCCTTGAGCCAGGCCGCTTGCATCACCAATAAGCGCGCGGCCTCGAGTTCGGTGGCCCTATCTGCCAGCATCCACTGCAATCCCTGAAACTGTATCAGCGGCTGATTAAATTGCTCGCGCTCGGCTATGTAGCGCGCGGCGTAGTCCATGGCCGCCTGACCGATACCCAGTGCCAGCGAACCTATGCCAATACGCCCGCCTGCCAACTCGGCAACGGCGATGCGAAAGCCGTCGTTCTCGCGCCCCAGCATCTGGCTGGCGGGCACGCGGCAGTTGTCAAAATGCACTTCGTTGGTGGCCGAGGCTTTCTGGCCCATTTTTTCTTCGGCCTTGCCAATGGTCAGGCCGGGTGTATCGGCATCCACCAGAAAGCAACTGATACCCTTGCCCTTTTTCGCCCCGGGGTCGGTCACTGCCCACACCACAAACACGCCGGCGTACTCAGCACTGGTAATGTAAATTTTTGAGCCGGTCAGCAGGTAGTCGTCGCCGTCTTTGACCGCACGGGTTTTCATGCCCGCGGGATCGGAACCCGCGCCGCTTTCGGTCAAACAAAAGCCGCCAGCGGCATACTCGCCGCCGCACAGTTTGGGCAAGTAATGCAGTTTTTGAGCGTCGCTGCCCACCGCCTGGATAACCTCGGCCACCATGTTGGATACCGACACGGTGACTGCCGTAGATGCACAGGCCTTGGCAAGCTCGGTAATGGCCAAGCTGAAGGCCGTGACGCCCGCCTCGGTGCCGCCATATTCGGCGCGGATATTCAGCCCCATAAAACCAAGTTCGGCCAACCGCTTCAAATGCCCCAGCAGTAGGGGTCTGGCGTCCGGACTGCTCTCTAGTACCGCAGCCACCGGCGCCAGTTCGCTTTCGGCAAAGGCGCGCGCGGTATCGGCAATCATTTGCTGCTCTTCAGTCAGTGCAAAATGCATGGCAATCTCCACAAAGGTTAGCCAGATACGATAGCGCAGCTCCCGGGCAATATCCGGCCTATTACATTAAGCAAAGTGCTTTTCGCGCACAAATTAACTAGCTGATTAAGATTTTGGGACAGGAATCGCTGTTTCCGACTTTACTTCCTGAATCACCACGTAGGTGTGGGTTTCCCGGACGCCCGGCAGACTGGAAAATTTTTCGCCCAAAAATTTGCGGTAGTGATTCATACCCGAGACGCGAATCTTAAGCATATAGTCAAAACCACCCGCCACCATATGGCACTCCTGCACTTCCGGCAGCCGTGACGCCTCTTTGTTAAAGCGATCCAAATGCTCGGTGGCCGTGTTATTGAGCGTTACCTGAATATAGGCCACCAGCGACATATTGAGCCGGTCGGCGTCCAAGAGCGCCACATATTGGCGGATAAAGCGGTCGCGCTCCAAGCGCCGCACCCGCTCCAGACAAGGCGTAGGGCTCAAATTCACCTGCCGCGCCAACTCCACATTCGACATGCGACCGTCGGCCTGCAACAACGCCAGTATTTTCCGGTCTGTGCGGTCAATTTGGGGGCTATCGGGCTTATTTGGCATAGTTATTTACTCTATAAAGTTGACCAATATCAGAATTATATACTGCTAATAAGCAAAAATTGGAGACAAATACTCTTAAATGATCCAGATAATGCGAGACATATGCTATATCAACAATTGGTCACTGTGACCACTTTTTTGGAATGACACACATGAATCACACCCTTGAAGCCCTGCGCGATAAAGCGCGCCTGTACACCTACGCCGACGAAGATCAGTGCGTGCGGGAATTGCTGGCCCAGGCCGATCTTCCGGCCCAGACCCGTGAAGGCATTTTAAGTTTTGGTCGTGAACTGGTGATGCAATCGCGCAACCAGCGCAGTAAGCGCGGCACACTGGATGCATTTCTTGAAGAGTTCGGTCTGTCTAACCGCGAGGGTATCGCCCTTATGTGTCTGGCCGAGGCACTGCTGCGCATTCCCGATGGCGAAACCGCCGATAAACTGATCGCGGAAAAAGTCGCCAGCGGCAATTGGAAAGACCACAAAGGCCAGTCCGACTCCCTGTTTGTGAACGCCTCAACCTGGGGCCTGATGCTAACCGGTAAAGTCATCCGTCTGGACAACGAAATTACCGGCCAAACCACCCACTGGTTCAAAGGCCTGGTGGGCCGTATGGGTGAGCCCATGGTGCGCACCGCCATGCTGCAGGCCATGAAAATCATGGGCGGCCAGTATGTGCTGGGGCGCTCCATCAAAGAGGGCATTAAGCGCGGCAGCAGCCAAACCGCCGCCACGCGCTTTTCATTTGACATGCTCGGCGAAGGCGCTCGCACGCAAAAAGATGCCAATCGTTACTTCGACGATTACCAACAGGCAATCGCCAGTATTGCCAAGCACAACAAAGCCGACAATGTGATCGATGCCGACGGCATCTCCATTAAAATTTCTGCCCTGCACGCCCGCTACCAATACAGCCAGAGCGACCGCGTGTTCAGCGAGCTGCTGCCGCGCATAAAAACTCTGGCGCTGCAGGCCAAAGCCGCGCACATGGGCTTTAATATCGACGCCGAAGAGGCCGAGCGGCTCGACCTGTCGCTGGATATCTTCGCCGCCCTGGCGCGCGATCCGGACCTCGCCGGCTGGGACGGCCTGGGCTTCGTACTCCAGGCCTATCAAAAACGCGCACCGCACATTGCCCACTGGCTGATCGCGCTGGCCCGCGAGACCCACCGCAACTTCATGGTGCGCCTGGTGAAGGGCGCCTACTGGGATACCGAAATCAAACACGCTCAAGAACTGGGCCTCAGCGATTACCCGGTGTACACCCGCAAAGCCAATTCCGATTTGAGCTACCAGGTGTGCGCGCGTATTTTATTGAACGCGCCCGATGCGATTTTCCCGCAGTTCGCCACCCACAACGCGCACACTGTAGCCACCATTACCCAGCTGGTGAAACCCGGGCAGGCCTTTGAGTTTCAGCGCCTGCACGGCATGGGGCAGTTGATGTTTGAGCAGGTGCAAGCCGCACACCCAGGTACCGCCGTGCGCGTCTACGCGCCCATTGGCGCCCACAAAGATTTGCTGCCCTACCTGGTGCGCCGCCTGCTGGAAAACGGCGCCAACTCATCGTTCGTGAACCGGTTCATGGACGACGACACGCCGGCAGAGTGGCTGGTGCCCGACATCGCCCTCAAGGTGGCCAGTTTTAACCCTTACCGCCACCCGGCGATTCCCGTGCCGGCACAACTGTTCACCCAAAGTGAAATGCCGCGCTCTAACGCGCCCGGGTTCAACTTAGAACACATTGAACACAGCAACTGGCTGCTGGAAAAAACCAACCTGTTGGTTGAAAAACAATACGAAGCCACCTCCATTGTGAACGGCAAGGCCATGGGCAGCCACACCCACCAACTAGTCAGCCCGGCCAACACCAGCATCGTGGTAGGCGAAGTGCGCGACGCCGATCAGGCCTGCATAGATGCCGCGCTCACCAGCGCCTGCGCCGCGCAAGCGGCGTGGAATGCCCTGGGCGGCGAGCGACGCGCATTAATTTTGGACAAGGTGGGCGAGCTCATTGAAGCCAATTACGCCGAGCTCATCAGCCTGATCAGCCGCGAAGCCGGCCGCACGCTCAACGACGGCATTAGCGAAGTGCGCGAAGCTATCGATTTTTGCCATTACTACGCCGCCAGCGCCCGCCAGCATTTTGTGGTGCCTAGCGCACTCACTGGCCCCACAGGCGAAGTGAACGAGCTGTCATTGCACGGCCGCGGCGTATTTGTGTGTATCAGCCCATGGAATTTCCCGCTGGCAATTTTTGTGGGCCAGGTGGCCGCGGCGCTAGTGGCGGGCAATTGCGTGCTGGCAAAACCCGCCGAGCAAACACCCCTGGTGGCCGCCTTTACCGTCAATCTTATGCACCAAGCGGGCGTACCGTTGGAAGTGCTGCACTTGCTTGTGGGCGACGGCGCCGCCATTGGCAAGCACCTGCTGAGCGATCCACGCATTGGCGGCGTGGCGTTCACGGGCTCCACCGAAACAGCGCGTATTATTAACCTGCAACTTGCGCAAAAGCCCGGTCCCATCGTGCCCTTCATTGCGGAAACCGGTGGCCTGAATGCCATGATTGCGTGTTCCTCCGCACTGCCAGAACAGCTGGTGGACGATGTGATCACCTCGGCCTTTTTAAGTGCCGGCCAGCGCTGCTCGGCCCTGCGCGTGTTGTTTTTGCAGAATGACATTGCCGACCGCACGCTCGAATTGCTAACCGGCGCCTGCGATGAACTGCGCCTGGGCAACCCCTGGGAACTCAATACCGATATGGGGCCGGTGATCGACGAAGACGCGCTGAAACTGCTCACCGAGCATATGGCGCGCATGGAAAAAGAAGCCAAGGTGCTGTATCGCTATCCGCAAGAAAAAGTACCCACAGAAGGCTCTTTCTTTGGCCCGCAAATTGTTGAGCTCAAAGAACTTGCGCAGTTAGAACGCGAAGTTTTTGGCCCCATCTTGCACGTGATTCGCTACAAAACAGGCGAGTTGGATAAAGTCATCGCTCAAATAAACAACAGCGGTTACGGGCTCACCTTGGGAGTGCATTCACGGGTAGAGGCAACCGCCAAAAAAGTGTTCCGCGAGGCCCGCGTCGGCAATACTTATATCAACCGCAACATGGTGGGCGCCGTCGTCGGTGTGAACCCCTTTGGCGGCCAGGGCTTGTCGGGAACTGGCCCCAAAGCCGGCGGCCCCTTGTACGTGCGCCGATTTGCCACAGAGCGCACTTACACCAACAATGTATCGGCCACCGGTGGCAACATTGCCTTGTTCAGTGTCGCCGGCAGCGACGAACCCCCGATGCCGGTACGCCAACTGTAACAGCCTATTCATTCGGCAACAGGCGGCCTTCGGGTCGCCTTTTTTCATGGGCTACGCGACAAATCCCGCAGCGCTACTCGCACCACACCCACGCCAATGGTAGGCTGATTCCCCGCTCGAACAGGAGGTGCGCCCATGCGCGACATTCAATGGCAGTGCCTGAGTTTTGATCAGCTAACAACCCGTCTGCTATACCAGATTTTACAAGCCCGCAGCGACGTATTTGTGGTTGAGCAGGCCTGCGCCTACCAAGAATTGGACGGTAAAGACCTGTGCGCACTGCACCTGTGTGGCTGGCAATCCGCGTACGACCACGCAGATTCCAGCAGCGAACCACCAGTGCTGCTGGCCTACGCACGGCTGCTGCCGCCCGGAGTGAGCTACCCGCAGGCGTCCATCGGCCGAGTGATGACCAGCCGCGCAGGCCGCTACCAAAAACTAGGCCGACCGCTGATGCAAGAGGCACTGGCGCGTATGGCAGATCACTACCCGGGGCAACCTATCACCATCGGTGCGCAGTATCATTTGCGCAATTTTTACCAGTCGCTGGGCTTTCACCCCATTTCAGAGGTATACGACGAAGACGGCATTGACCATATCGACATGCGCTACACGCCGAGCAATGGCTAAGGCTCAGTAGCCGCGTTCAAAATCAATGCGGTGCAGCAGCGGCTCGTCGGCCAAATAGCGGGCGTAATTGTCGGCAAATAGGCGCGCTATATCGCGGGCAAAAGTGACCGCCGAAATGTGCGGCGTTACGTGTAGATTGGGCGTGCGCCAAAAAGGGTGCCCCGCGGGCAGTGGCTCCTGCTCAAAAACGTCCAATACCGCCGCCGACAGCTGGCCGCTGCGCAAAGCGACCATTAATGCCGATTCATCAATACAGCTGCCGCGCCCCACATTAATCAATATTGCCCCAGGCTTTAAGCCATTAAAAAATGTCTCGCCGATGCGACGGGTCAAGGCTGGCGTTGACGGCAATGCCAACACCACAGCATCCACTTCTTGCAAGAGGTTTGTCTCACCCGATGCGTCGAGCACGTGATCCAGACGATAGCAGGCGTCGAGACCCGCCACCGACCGACCGCTGCGATTGACGCCAATCACCCGCATTCCAAAATGCCGTGCTGACTGGGCAATGTCGCCGCCAATAGACCCCAGCCCCACCACTGCCAGCGTTTGCCCCACCAGACTGCGGTAGGGTATCGGTTGCCATAGCTGTTTTGCTTGCTGTCGATGGTAATCGCTTAAATGCCGATTTATTTCCAGCAATTTACCAAAGACATACTCCCGCATCAGCGGACCAAAAATTCCCTTCACACCGGTTAATACGTAATCGCGCCGCAGCCCGGGCGCCATCAGGGCTTCCACACCGGCATAGGTAGACTGCAGCCAACGCAGACTTGTAGCCTGTTCCAAATGTGGTGCAATCAGTGCCGGTTTTGCCAATATCACCCTCGCCTGCTCGACATTGTCAGCGATGGTTTTAGCGCAGCTCGCCAAGCGTACGTCTGCCAGGTGCGGAAAACCCTGCGCCGCTAGCGCCTCGGCAATGGCTTGAGCATCCGGCGCGGCAATCAGGCAGTGCGACATAGAATGTTCCGTGGGCGGCTTGTAAATAGAAGCTTAAAATACCCGTTGAAACCGCTTGTGCCAACCAGAATACCGCGCACAATGTCGCGCCCACGCTCGACTAAAAATCCAAAACCCATATTATCTACTGTAATTCCGGATACCGTGGCATCCAACGGTCGGCGAATGCCATTATTGGCGTACATCAGGGTAACTATCAGAATACGAAATTCAGAAGTCGATATTCGAGCGTGGACCGGCACTTCATTAAGAGGTCAATCGACTTAAGCAGCTAATCGGCCAATAGAAAGTTTAATCGGTCGTCAGCCATTTTTGGCGATATTTCAAATATTTCACAGGTGACAATATTTTCTTTGACGAAAGGATCTTCATTCAATCTAAGCTGTAAATCTGCCCGAGTGGTGTTGTGCGCAAGAATGGCGCCCCCCTGATTGGGCTGCAAACTGCCCACCGTTAAAAACACCGCATCGTTAAAACCACGCTTAATCCATTGATTATGGCCATCCATAAATTCACCGGCGAGGGCTTTCTTTTTCGAAAACTTTAAAAAAACCATAAACATATACCAAACTCCTTTTTGGTTGACGCCTACCCAACCCATAAACGGCTAGTTGAAAAACACTCAGTCCAATGTTATCGAGCAGCCGGATCATAAAACAATAATTGCTTTTTCACCTGTTTTTTTTGGTCCAACACGCACTGATCAATAGTCTTTAGCACTCGAATCAAACTCACACCTGCGGGTAGCGAGCATCAGTACATTCAGCAATAACGCCATCGCAACAACAGTAAATCCAACATTTTTCAACACGTCAAGTGCAAACCAAGACCAGAACTGCAAACCCTTCTAAGCGGCACGTGCGTATCGCCACCTGACAATGTTCCCTCAACTCTAGGTGCGACATTTTGTCCTATGTTGCCCGGCGCCCTGCAACTTTATACTGCGGCAGAAATTATCGCACCCATAAAAATAAGGACGCCACATGCCCCGCGTTATCTGCGCACTGCCGCTACTTGTGACCGCTAGCCTTTCTACACATGCGGCAAACCACACCGAATCTATTTTAGAAACCATTACCGTGACAGCCACCCAGGAAGATGCGCGGCTGGCCGATACTGCCGCCAGCATTGGCGTCATGTCGGCGGAGACACTGGCAGAGATAAACGGAGTACACGCCGCCGACAGTTTAAATCGTATCGCCGGCGTTAATATTGCGCAGTTGGGTAGCACGGGTAGCGGCGCCGCTGCGGCCATTCGGCAGCCGCTGTCCTACGGGCCCGTGTACCTCTACTTAGAGAATAATGTGCCCACCCGCTCTGCGGCTTTTTTTAATCACAATGCACTCTATGAAATAAATACCGCACAAGCCGACGGCGCGGAAGTTATTAAGGGGCCTGGATCTGCGCTCTACGGCAGCGACGCCATTGGTGGCGTGATCAATATTTTAAATGGTCAACCGGCCGACGTCAGTTTTGCCCGCCTGCAGCTAGAGG
Source organism: Simiduia sp. (assembly GCF_058345725.1). NCBI lineage: Bacteria > Pseudomonadati > Pseudomonadota > Gammaproteobacteria > Cellvibrionales > Cellvibrionaceae > Simiduia > Simiduia sp. The sequence continues at coordinate 51,950 of NZ_JBTUOC010000043.1, forward strand.
CGGGCGAATATAATTTTAAACGAGCCCAGTTTAAAGGTGCCCAGGTGACTCAAGGTGGCAGCGTGGGCACCTCGCTAGAATGGCTCAATAGTGCAGGTTGGCGCGCACACACCGGCTATGAAAAAATCAACGGCGTGTTTAATTGGGCCACGGAAGTTGCAGGATTTTCTGTTAACACGGTACTGAGTGGCAGCATCCTAGACAACGAAAGCGGTGGCAGTGGCCTGCAAGCGACGGACTACCAAAACAATCCCGCCAAGGCCGGCAATTTAATCGGTTTTCGCCAGGTGGATGCCGTGCGCCTGAGCAGCGAATGGCACACGCCACTGGGCGCAGGGGAACTCACTGTCACGCCCTTTGCCCGTCACAACCGGCTCGAATACCTCGCCACCTGGACGCTCAATACCGGGCGCGAAACCTGCAAACCCTGGCTGAATCCCCCCTGCCAACTGGATTCGCAGGACGCGCACATCAATGCCAACGGCCACGACTCACTTGGCTTGAACGCAAAATTCAAACAGGATTTTCAAAACTTAGCGGGCTTTTGGATTGCGGGTATCGACACGGATCGCAGCCGCGGTGACACCTTGCAAACGTACATAGTGCGCACCGATACCGATGCCGGCGACTACTGGCTCAGCTATGAAAAACGCCAGTCCCTGTACGATTATCGCGTAGATTTCACAGCTCTCGCGCCCTATGCCCACCTGGAGTCACAACTCACACCCAGCGTGCGCCTGTCCGCCGGGCTGCGCTATGATCACGTCAGCTACGACTACCACACCCGCTTAGCACCGGAAGATAGCCCCAACGCGCTTCACAAACGACCCGCCGACACGCGTATTCATCAGTCCCACACCAGCCCCAAGCTCGGCCTGACGTGGAATATCAGCGAACACCTAAACGCCTATGCCGCTTACCGGCACGCCTTTCGTATCGCCACAGAATCACAATTATTTCGCTCGGGCCGAACAGAGGACTCCACCGCGCTGGAACCGGTAAAAGCCGATAGTTTTGAGTTAGGGTTGCGCGGGTTGCTACACGATTGGCTCAACATGGAGGCAACGGCCTACCATATGACGCTCTCTGATGAGATCTTGAGCAGCACCGATCACACAGGCGCACGCCGGAATACCAATGCCGGTGCTACCCGCCACCAAGGCCTCGAATTATCGCTAGCCACTGCAGTGAGTGAATACTGGCAGGTGGGCTTCGCCGGCACTTTCGCCAAACACGTTTACGCAAACTGGCAAGAGGGCGACAACGACTATAGTGGCAACCGGCAGGTAATGGCGCCAGAAGTCTTTGCGCAGGTGTGGTTGACCTACCGGCCCCACTGGCTGAAGGGTGGCCGTCTGGAAGCCGAGTGGCACCATCAAAGCGAATTCTTTATCGACGAGGCCAATACCCTCACCTACCCCGGCCACGATCTGATCAATCTCCGCGCCAGTTATTCGATCAACCAGCAACTGACACTGTACGCCAATTTACTCAATGCCGCCGATCGCCGTTATGCCGAGTCAACCAGTAAGTGGGGCCCCACCTATACCCCAGGGCGACCGCGAACATTAATGGGCGGCCTGCGCCTTACCTTTTAAGCACAAAGCTCGATCAGTCACACTTGGCCGCCGTCAGGCGGCATTTTTTACCACCACAACAGCCAGCACGGCGGTTTTTCCATGAAACGTTTTACCCATTGGTGCTATCGCCATCACCCAACCCTGGGATTATGGGCCGGCATTTTTATGGTGTGTTGGGCCCTGAGTGGCTTGGCGCACCCCATTTTGAGTCGCCTCTCGCCAAACGCCAGCGCCTTCAGCGCGCCCTTACCTGCGCAAGCAGCACGAACCTTGGATCTGCAGCGCCTGCGCCTTAGCGCCGGCGAGATTAATCGCCTGCGCGCCTTTGGCTACACTCGCGACGGGCGCACCATAACCCTGCTTCAATTAGACGAGCAGACTTTTCTCGATGCCGACACCCACCAGCCGCTGCCTGACTTTGAGCGCGAATACGCCATCTGGCTCGCACGCCATTTTTCCGGCGACCAACATTCAGCTGTTGCTGCGCTGCACAAGGTAACGCAATTCGACGCTGACTATCTCCCTATCAATCGCCTGCTGCCCGTGTGGCGCGTGGACTTTGCCCGCGATGACGGTTTGCGCGTGTACGTGGATACCCAGCAAGGCGCGTTGGCAACCCTGATCGACAACACCAAAGCGCTCGTGGGTTCGCTTTTTCGCGCGCTGCACACGTGGCACTGGTGGCCGCATGACGCCAGCCGCCCGTGGGTCATGACCGCGGCACTGTTACTCGTGATATCCGTCGGCCTGCTGGGGTTTTGGCTCTACTGCCGCGGCTGGCGCCGGGGCCTGTTTCGCCGCCAACGTCACTGGCAGACTAGTCGCCGCCTTCACGCGCATCTGGGCGGCCTGGGCGCACTGGCGCTGCTCTGCTTTTGCGGCAGTGGCCTGTTCCACCTATGGTGGAGTGGCGACCATCCGCAATTGGGGCAACGACAACCCAACAGCCTGCCGCCCGCCAGTGTGCAACTGCCCGACGGCTGGCTTGAGGCGCAGTGGGTGGCGGCGGGCAATGTCGGCTATTGGCGAGTGCGCACAGACGCACCCGCACCGGCGCTACACCACGGCTCTACCGCCGCGCCCAGCGACGTTCTGTACCTAGCCGAGGGCAAGCCCATTGCCGACGCCCCCCTCGCGCTGGCCAAAGCGCTTGCACCACACTGGCTGAAGGGCGCCGAACCCGTCTCCGCCACATTGCAGCAGCATTTTTCCAGCGACTACGGCTTTATCAACAAACGCCTGCCGGTGGTGGCTATTCGCACGCAGACGCCTTCGGGGCAACCCGGCACCACCCTCTACATTCAGCCTCACACGCGCACCTTGGCATCGGCATCCACCGCGCTCAGCCGCGCAGAGAGCATGAGCTTTGGCTACCTGCATAAATGGCACCACTTGGATGCCCTGGGCAGAAGCCCGCGCGATTTCCTGCTGGGCCTAGCTGCGCTCTGCCTATTGAGCGCAACCCTGCTGGGGCTTTGGCGCCACTGGCAGCGCAGGAGTTGAACCCACCTGCAAAATAATTCGACACTTGGCCAACATTTGCGCAGCTACAGCCCTTACATGAATAGGCGCTGTCGAATTTATTAACAATCTGTCGCCTCAAGTCACATAACCCACTGTTATTACAGAGGGTTTTTAATGGCACATAATCTGCTTATTAACTGATGACACCCACTACGAACCAATAAGCACCTTCTAGGCAGGCATGGCGTCCCGCCGCGCAAGGTGCAGCTCCGCAACTACAAAGGATTGAACATGAAAACCTCTCTCGCCAAATTGCTCACCGGTTTGTGCCTGCTCCCCCTAGCACAACTTGCCGGCGCAACGGTATTTACCTTTGAAGACACCAACGCCTCTAACGGCGGCATGGCAGATCGTCTGGATAGCATCCACTCCACCTACGACAACGAAAACCACACTTTTACCTGGGATGTAGGATTCAACAGTGCCGGCTCAGACGTCGACGGCTTTTGGTTGGTGGTAAATAACGGCCCCAACCCCAAGAGCTCCGATGTAAACGAGTTGGCTATTATGTACGGCGACATGGAAACTGGTCTGCTAACCACCTATGTGTACAATGGTGCCAACAATGCCAATAGCTATAAAACCCCGGGCATTTTCCTTCAGCAAGACAGCTTTACCAGCTCTCGCAACAGCTTGAGCCTGTCGATTGACACCAGTGTGATCAATAGCTGGAGCAGCAGCCCAGACTACAAGGGCATTCAATTCGACGAGAGCATTGGCATTTGGTTTCACATATCCACCGGTTCTGACTTTCAATACAGCAGCGGCGAAGATGGTGAAAGCCTGCTGAGCGAATACGGCTTTGCCAATCAAGGCTGGTATGATCGCAGCAACCTCCCCACTGTGGATGTGGCCGAACCCGGCTCACTGGTGCTCATCGCCCTGGGCCTGCTCGGCTTGATGGCCCAGCGCAGACGCTTCGCTAAATAAGCTTAAAAAAAGTGTAAAAAAAAGCAGCGGAAAGCTGCTTTTTTTTCGTCTATAGAAATGCACGCTCAAAAGACTTACTAGTCATTTATTGCACCAACCGTGAAAAAATGACCAATTTGTACTAAATTTTTACCAAGAACGCTTTATTTCGTTCTCAAAAAGCCCTAAAGTTGCCGCCACTTGGCACCCGAGGATCGTGGCTTGAGGCCGCATAACGGCCGTGTTCACCCCGTTTGCACATCACCCTGTCGCAAACAGGTGGACATTAGCCAGGCCCGATCAACAACCAGGGGCTTCCCATAAAACTAACGATCAAAAGTCGCACTATGGCCAATTACATTCCCGATAGCACAGACCGCAAAATCCTGGACATTCTGCAGGGCAACGCCACCATTCCCAACATCGAGCTGGCCGACAAGGTGTGCCTGTCGCCCTCGCCCTGCTCGCGCCGGGTGAAAAACCTGCGCGATGAAGGCTTTATTCGCCAGGCTGTTACCTTACTGGAACCCTCAAAAGTAGGCTTACCGGTAAGCGTGTTTATTCAGGTGACGCTCAACCACCAGGTGAAAAGCGAGCTGGAAACCTTTGAAAACACCGTTAACGAGTGGCAGGAAGTAATGGAGTGCTACTTGATGACCGGTGATTTTGACTACCTGATTCGCGTGGTAGTACCCGACCTGCAAACTTACCAACGCTTTCTGGACGACAAGCTGACCCAGGTGCCCGGCATCGACCACATCAAATCCAGCTTTTCCATCAAGCAGGTGCGCTACAAAACCGAGCTGCCACTGGAATTCATGCCGCGCTGATGCGGCTCCCGGGCAGGCGCCGGCCGCCCAATGATTTACCTAAAAAGCGAGGCACCGGCCTCGCTTTTTGGTTTCTACACAGCGTGCCGTGCACGTCAGTGCCTGCAAAGCCGCAACAATGATCTTGCAGCGCAACCCGCAACTGGTTAACCTTGCGCGCACACTTGTCGGGGTGCCCTGCTAATTGCAAGGGCTGAGACTTGGGCTTTGGCCATAAGAACCCGCTGCACCTGATCAGGTTAAGACCTGCGTAGGAATCAAGTGATGAACGACCTGTCCGTCGTTTGTTGTTGTGGTTGTAGCAGCCCCGAAAGTTAACGCCTGCCAAAGGCAGAAACCAACTGAGGGATGCTGTTATGTCAAAAACCACCGATCACCCCCACGCCATTACCACCGGCCCACTTACGGGCTCCAAAAAAGTCTATCTGCAGGGCAGCCGCCCAGATCTGCGCGTGCCGGTGCGTGAAATTGCGTTGAGCGATACGCGCCTGAAAGACGACGGCATTGAACACAACCCACCAGTGCGGGTGTACGACACCTCCGGCCCCTACACAGATGCAAAGGCCAATATCGATGTCAGCGCCGGTCTGCCGAAAATGCGCCAACACTGGATTGAAGAGCGCAACGACACCCAGCTGTTGCGCGAACCCAGCGCACCCTACAGCCGCCAGCGCGCACAAAATATCGCCCTGGAAAACTTTCGCTTTAATGGACAACACCAACCGCGCATTGGCAAAGCCGGCGCCAATGTGACGCAAATGCACTACGCGCGGCAGGGCATTATTACCCCCGAGATGGAGTACATCGCCCTGCGCGAAAACATGGCGCGCGCCGAGCAGGCAGACAAACCCGTGTACGGTCACCAGCACCCCGGTCAGGCGTGGGGCGCGAATATTGCCGGCGAAATTACGCCTGAATTTGTGCGCAGCGAAGTGGCCGAGGGCCGGGCTATTATTCCCGCCAATATCAATCATCCCGAGTTGGAGCCGATGATTATCGGCCGCAACTTCCACATAAAAATTAATGCCAACATCGGCAACTCAGCGGTGACCTCCTCCATCGAAGAAGAAGTGGAAAAACTGGTGTGGGCCACCCGCTGGGGGGCAGATACGGTGATGGACCTCTCCACCGGCCAGCACATCCACGAAACCCGCGAGTGGATTATCCGCAACTCGCCCGTGCCCATTGGCACGGTACCCATTTACCAGGCGCTCGAAAAAGTGGGCGGCGTAGCCGAGGACCTGAGCTGGGATATATTTAAAGAAACACTGATCGAACAGGCCGAGCAAGGCGTCAGCTATTTCACCATTCACGCCGGCGTGTTGCTGCGCTACATTCCCATGACCGCCAAACGCCTGACTGGCATTGTCTCGCGCGGCGGCTCCATCATGGCCAAATGGTGCCTGGCCCACCACCAGGAAAACTTCCTCTACACCCACTTTGAAGACATCTGCGAAATCATGAAGCGCTACGACGTGTCTTTCTCACTGGGCGATGGCCTGCGCCCCGGGTGCCTGCAAGACGCCAACGACGAGGCGCAATTTGCCGAGCTGCGCACCCTGGGCGAGCTCACCCAAATTGCCTGGCAGCACGACGTGCAAACCATGATTGAAGGCCCCGGTCACGTACCCATGCACCTGGTGCAAGAAAATATGACCGAACAGCTCAAGCACTGCGGCGGCGCGCCTTTTTATACCCTGGGCCCGCTGATTACCGACATCAGCCCAGGCTACGATCACTTCTCCTCTGGCATTGGCGCCGCCATGATCGGCTGGATGGGCTGCGCCATGCTCTGCTACGTCACCCCCAAAGAACACCTGGGGCTGCCCAACCGCGACGACGTGAAACAGGGCATCATCGCCTACAAAATCGCCGCCCACGCGGGCGACCTGGCCAAGGGTATGCCCGGTGCCCAGGTGCGCGACAACGCGCTCTCCAAGGCGCGCTTTGAGTTCCGCTGGGACGATCAATTCAACCTGAGCCTGGACCCAGATACAGCGCGCGCCTATCACGACGAAACCCTGCCCAAAGAGGGCCACAAGCTGGCGCATTTCTGCTCCATGTGCGGGCCCAAATTCTGCTCCATGAAAATCACCCAAGAGGTGCGCGACTACGCCGCCGCGCAAGAGGCGGAATCGGGCATGGAAGCCAAGGCGCGCGAATTTCGCCAGTCGGGCAGTGCCCTCTACCAGGAAGCCTAAGGTGAGCCTACGCATCGGGATTGCCGGTGCCGGCCTGCTGGGTCGCCTGTGCGCTTGGCGCCTGGCCCTGGCGGGGCACCGGGTTCAGCTCTTTGAAGCCGGCGATCTGCATCACAGCGCCGCTGCCGCGGTCACTGCCGCGGGCATGATTTCGCCCCTGGCCGAGTTGGCCGACAGCGAGCCCCTAATCTACCAATTGGGTCGACAGAGCCTCGCGCTCTGGCCGGCCTGGTTGGCCTCACTCAGCCAACCGGTGGCCTACGCACAGGCCGGCTCGCTGGTGGTTGCGCACCCCCAGGACCGCACTCTGCTCACAGATTTCGAGCGCCGCCTGAGCTTTCAACTGCGGCAACTGCAGGACGCGCCAGATTCGCCCAGTCGGCTCGACGCCGCAAAACTGAGCGCCCTGGAACCGGAACTCGCGGGCTTCGAACAGGCGCTGCTACTGCCCGGCGAGGCCCACCTGGACAACCGGGCACTAATGGCACAACTGCTCATCGAACTCAAACACCTGGGCGTGCAAACCTACGCCAACTGCACGGTTGACGTCACCCCCAACCGCATTGGCGACAACCGCGTAGACTGGGCCCTGGACTGCCGGGGCGTAGGCGCCAAAGCCAGCATGAGCGGACTGCGGGGCCAGCGGGGCGAGCTGCTGGAAATTGCCTGCCCCGAGGTCACTATCACCCGGCCGGTACGCTGCTTGCACCCGCGCTACAAGCTCTACCTGGTGCCCAAACCCGAGCACCGCTACGTGCTCGGGGCCACGGAAATCGAATCGGAAGATCGCTCGGCCATTAGCCTGCGCTCGCAGTGGGAACTCACCAGTGCCCTCTACGCCCTCAATCCCGCCTTTGCCGAGGCCCGTATTCTGGCCAGCCGCGTGAATCTGCGCCCCGCCTTTGCCGACCACCGCCCACGCCTGGAAATCACCCCCGGCCTGGTGCGCCTGAACGGGCTTTATCGGCACGGTTACCTGCTGGCGCCTGCGCTCATTGAGGCGATGCTCTACCAGCTAGATATACATCGGGCGTCTCTGACCCCCGCGCAAGAGGAGATCAGTCACCATGCTGTCACTGCAGATTAACAACGAGCCCATTGAGGCCCGCGCCAACAGCCCGCTGGCCGAAGTACTGGCCCACTGGCCGGCACTGCCCAGCCAATACGCGGTGGCCGTCAATGGCCAATTTGTGCCGCGCCACCAGTATCCCAGCTATACCCTACAAAACGGCGACCAAATAGACGTGGTTGTGCCCGTGAGCGGAGGCTAACAACCATGGACACTTTCCACCTGTACGACGAACAGTTTCACGCGCGCCTGCTGCTAGGCAGCGCACTCTACCCTTCGCCACAAATTTTGCTCGACAGCCTTCGAGCAGCCGGCACCGAGTGGGTGACCTTAAGCCTTCGGCGCCAAAACCCGGCCCAGGCCCAAGGCGACAGTTTCTGGCAATTGCTGCGCGACAGCGGCTGCAAACTGCTGCCCAACACCGCCGGCTGCACCAGCGCCCGAGAAGCCATCAACCTGGCGGAAATGTCGCGCGAGCTGTTCGACACACCCTGGATCAAACTGGAAGTCATCGGCGATGATTACAACCTGCAACCCTGCCCCTTCGGTCTTGTCGACGCGGCGCGCGTCCTGATTGAGCGCGGTTTTAAGGTGCTGCCCTACACCACCGACGACTTGGTGTTGGCGCGCAAGCTACTGGATGTGGGTTGCCAAGCACTCATGCCCTGGGGCGCGCCCATCGGCACCGGCTTGGGCCTGATGAACCCCTACAACCTGCGCACCCTGCGCGACCGTCTGCCGGACACGCCGCTCATTATTGACGCCGGGCTGGGTGCACCCTCGCAGGCCGCGCAGGCCATGGAAATGGGTTTTGACGCAGTGCTGCTCAATACGGCCGTCGCGCGGGCCTGCGATCCAGTGCAGATGGCGCAGGCCTTCAGCTCGGCCGTGACGGCCGGGCGCACCGCTTACCAGGCGGGCCTAATGGCGCCCAGCCAAACAGCCAGCCCGTCCACGCCCACCCTGGGCCAGCCGTTTCTGGCACTGCCGCAGTGAGCCCAATGGCACACAGCGCCACCCGGCCGGTGGTGTGCGCCATCGCCGGCATCGACCCCAGCGGCCACGCCGGGCTGCTGGCGGATTTGCGCACCTTGTCAGACCTGGGTTGCCACGGCACTGCCGTAACCACCAGTATCACCCTGCAAAATGGCCGCGCCTGCCGGGCGGCTGAGCCCCTGCAGCAGCCGGCTATTCACAGCCAATGGCAGTGCGTGGCCGAGGACGCACTGCCGAGTGTCGTTAAGGTGGGCCTGTGCCTGAACGCAGACCAACACACTCAGTTGCGCTCACTTCAGGCGCGCCACCCGCAGCTGCACTGGGTGCAAGACCCCGTCGCCAGCGCCAGCCAGGCCGGCGCACCGCTCGGGTCCGCATGGCTGCTGCCCGGCAGCATCCTGACCCCCAACCTGCTGGAATTAGCCAGCCTATTGGGGCGCGATTTGCACACACAGGCGGACATCACCCGCGCTGCCCAGGACTGCCTCGCCCTGGGTGCGCGGGCAGTGTGGATCAAGGGCGGGCACAGCGACAGCCAGCAGTGGGTGGACGACTACTTCTGCAGCCCCACCCAACGCTTTTGGATGCGCCGGCCGCGCCTGCAAACCCGGCACACGCGCGGTACAGGCTGTGTGCTCAGCACAGCACTGGCGGCGTTTCTGGCCCACGGCAAACCGCTGGCCGATGCCGTGGTATTGGCCAGCGCCTACGTGCACCAGGCTTTGCGCCTTGGCTACGCACCGGCGGGCTACCCAGTTGAAAGCGCTGGACCGCTGGGCCAAGGTGGCTGGCCCACCAATGTGGGCGACTTCCCACGGCTCTACGACCGCGAGCCAGCACTAACAGTGCCCTTCCCACCGGCGTCAGCGATTGGGCTTTACGTCATTGTGGATTCCGTAGACTGGCTCGCCCGGGTGTTAAAAGCCGGCGTAAAAACGGCGCAATTGCGGATCAAAAATCTACAGGGCGCAGCCTTGAATCGCGCCATTGCCGACGCCATCGCACTGGGGCGCGCCTATCAAGCACAGGTGTACATCAACGACTACTGGCAGCGCGCCCTGGCGCTCGGGGCCTGGGGTGTGCACCTGGGCCAGGAAGATCTGCAGGGCGCCGATTTGGACGCGTTGGCGCGGGCCGGCGTGCGCCTGGGGATCAGCGCCCACAGCGAAGCCGAGTGGTGCCGGGCGCTGGCTTACGCGCCCAGTTACATTGCGCTGGGAGCAGCCTTTAACAGCCAATCCAAAGCCGTGCCGGTGATCCCTGCCACCGAACTCCAACGCTGGCTCGACACCTTGCAACCCCACTTGCCCGTGGTGGTCATCGGCGGCATTAATGCCCACACCCTGCCCCAGTTGGTGGCAATGGGCGTACGCCACGCGGCGGTCATCAGCGCCGTGACCGGCGCCCGAGACCCAGAGGCCGCCGTGCGCAACTTGACGGCCCAGCTCACCCCCCTCGGTTAAACCCACTTCACTGCAACCACACCACGGCACCGTCTCGTGGTGGCGTCGCTGCAACCGCTGCATCGGCACAAACTGCCCAGTTCAATCGCGCCTTTAAGGGTTTTAGCCATTTTCCCGCTGTTGGGGGCGTGCTACCATCTGATGTTAGGACAGCCATCACAGAAATAACCCCAGATTAGGACAGCCACCATGCTCGACGAGTTTGACCGTAAGATACTGCGAACCCTGCAAGAAAATGCCGACTACTCCATGGCAGAGCTGGGCGACAAGGTCGGTCTGTCACACACGCCCTGCTGGCGGCGCATCAAAAAGCTGGAGGCCGATGGCATCATCAAGCAGAAGGTCACGTTGCTAGATCCCAAGCAGCTGGGGCTGGGCGTCACGGTGTACGCCTACATCACCATTAAAAGCCACGATGAAGACTCGCTAAACGCTTTTGAACAGGGCGTGCAAGATGTGCCGGAAATTGTGGAGTGCTATTCCACCAGCGGCGAAAAAGATTACGTATTGCGGGTGGTGGTCGACAGCGTGGAGCACTACGAGCAACTACTGAAAAAAACCATTGTGCACCTGCCCAATGTGGCCTCGGTTAACTCTACCTTTGCCCTCAAGCAGGTGAAATACACCACCTCGCTGCCGCTGTAATGTACACGCGCCTACTGCCCGGGCGCGCGCCCATACAACCTGGCGGCAGGCTGAAACAACACCCAACTGGTCAGAATGTATTTGTCCTCCGAAAGCGGCACACAGCCTCGGTGGGTATGGGTAAAGTCGGTGGGGAAAAGCACCAGGCTACCCGCGGTCGGCGCCAGCTTGCGCTGCTGGTATAAAAACTCCGTTTCGCCCCCCTCGCGCACGTCGTTTAAGTAATACATAAACACCAGCACCCGATGCAGACTATCTTGTGCCGGATCGGCCGGGTGCGGGTAGACCTCCGAGTGCCAATGGTGGTATCCGCCGCGCCCCGCCCGGTACTTTTGCAAATTGATATTGCCGAGCCGAAATACGGCGCGAATCACCTGCACCAGCGATGCGTCGTCAAACTCAGCCATGCTGTCGACGGTCAACAGCGTGGGCTCGCCCGTATTTGGGTGCGGCAAGGTAGGCGAAATTGCCCCGCAAATCAAACTGGGAAACTGGCGGATATAGCGCAGCAGGCCCTGTGTGGTGGCATTGGCAAGCCCCGTCAATTCGCGCTCCCAGCCGGGCACCTGATTGAGCACCAAATCCAGGCTGTCTTTCTTTTGGGTATCCACGCCCTGACCGGTTTGACCCGGCGTCGCTAAACCGGAAGCTTCAAACTTTTGAATTAAATGCTGGCAGTCACCGGCGCTTAGCAGGCCGGGGTAGGTTTGGATAAAGTCAGTCATAGCCGCTCGTTATTATTGTCTGAATAGAAATGGAAACAGGCAAAAAGACCCGCTGTCAGTTACCAATCACCTGTTTGACAAAGGGAATGGTGAGCTTGCGCTTTTCCTGCAGACTGGCGCGATCCAAGCGCTCCAACAAACCAAACAGGGCATTCATATCCCGCGGTACCCGCTGAATAATGTAACTGGCCACCTCGTCCGGCAGCTGGAGGCCCCGCACCTCGGCCCGGCGCCGCAGCGCCTCGGCCTTTTCACTGTCGGTCAGCGCGTGCAATTGGCAACTCAAGCCCCACTGCAAGCGCGATTTCAAATCGGGCAGCCCGATGCGCATGTAGGCGGGATTCACCTCGCTGGTCACCAATAATGGCACCCCCGCATCGCGTAATCGATTAAACAAATGAAACAAGCCCAACTCCCAGGCGGCCAGCCCGGCGATGGCATCCACGTCGTCCAGGCACACCAAATCCATGGCCTCCAAGCCGGCCAGCAGGCTGTGCACGGCGTCCGCTTCAAAGGCGTAATCGCGCACCGAGCGCAAGGGCAAATACTGTACTTGCCAGCCCTGATCGGAGGCTTCAACACACAGCGCCTGCGCCAAATGGCTGCGCCCAGGACCGCCCCACAGGGCCACAAAGCGCTCGCCATCGGGCGTTAACAGGTCGCGCACGGCACCCCGGGCCAGCTGGTTCGGAGACGCCGCTGCAACATAGAAGTTATCAAACCGGGCATCGTCATTGAGCCCGATTCCCAGCGGCAATTGCTGCGGGGCTGCCATCTGTGCCTGTGTCACTAGCCCGCCCAATGAAACATCAGAGGATTTTCAGGCGAGCCATCGGCGGGCACCAGGGTGGGCACGGGCGTCAATTTACGATCCAGCTGAAACGCGCGCTGCAGGTGGTCCAAATCGGCCTCTGGGTAGATGTTTAGCCACAAGTTTTCGCCGTCTACCTGGATGAGCTGCACGTCGCGCAAGGCTTCGTGGCCTTCTAGATAACTGAGCACCCGGCGATAGCGATCGAACTCCGCCACGCCCAGTACTTGCACCACCAAGCGGGTTGCGTCGTCCTGGCTGGGCTTAATGGCATAGCGCGCCGCCAGCGTATTGGCAATATCGTCCACCATAGGGGCGGCAAACTCCTTTAAGGTCTGTCCTTGGGCATCCAGCAGGTCGGTTTGGCCGGCGTCGAGCCACTGCCAAACGCCGCGCAGCTCGCCACTGCTGGTGCGGCTAAATCGGCCTACCACAATAACATCGGGCTGGTAGCGAGCAGAAGCCGCTTGCAGGGCCTGCTGGTCAAACTGCCAGAGCTGGTCCAGATCCACTGCCATCTGATCCTGCAAATCCCAAATGGGAAAGGTCAGCGGCAGCCCGCGGGTCAGCGCCTGCGCTCGCAGCTGCGACTGCACTGCTTTATCGCGCAGCAGCTGGCGCCCTTCGGGCCACTGGTCTTCCACCAACCACACCAGTAAACCGGGTCGGTTGTCTGGCCAGATAGGCAATTTCAATTTGCGCAACAGCTTGTCAACGGCCACCTCAGAAAAACTGAAATCCAGCTGTGTCGCGGGCACTTGGGTGCCATCTTCGCGGGTCAGCTGCTCCTCTGTGCGGCTGTAGCCAAACTGCAAAACGTAGTTTTGCGCGCGCGCAAGATAGGGCTGAAGCTCTTCATTGGCGGCGATCTGCGGGTCGCCTGTTACCCGCACCAGTAACCTGGCCATGGCCGCAGAGGCGGCCTTTTCGCGCTCGCCACTGCTTTGGCTCGCCACCAATGTGCTCACCTTGTACAAATCGACCAATGGCTCCGCCCAGGCTGGCGTGGCCAAACAGATCCACAATCCCAGCAGTCGCGCAGCCGTCCACATTGATCTCATGCCTGTCTCCAAGGGATGTAAAAGCGCGCCATTGTAGCAGCCTCCCAGTGGCAGAACAGCGCCTTCAACAGCCAAATTGTGGGGCAGCGACACCGATCACAGGTGCCTGCCGTGCAATCCGCCTTCCGGCCAGAGCTGACAACTGCTAGAATGCACGCCTTTTTTTCCAACCCCCGATTTGCGGAACTCCCCCATGAGCAGCGACAAGCCCCAATCCCTCAGTTACAAAGACGCCGGTGTCGATATCGATGCAGGCGATGCCCTGGTAGAGCGCATTAAACACGTGGCCCAGCGCACTCGTCGCCCCGAGGTCATGGCGGGCCTGGGCGGCTTTGGCGCCCTGTGCGAAATTCCCGCCGGTTACAAGCAGCCAGTATTGGTGAGCGGCACCGACGGCGTGGGCACTAAGTTGCGCCTGGCAATGGATCTGGGCAACCACGACACCATTGGCGTTGACCTGGTGGCGATGTGCGTAAACGATCTGGTGGTGGCCGGTGCCGAGCCGCTGTTTTTCCTGGATTACTACGCCACCGGCAAGCTGAATGTGGATATCGCTGAAAAAGTGGTTATCGGTATCGGCGAGGGTTGTGACTTGGCAGGCTGTTCACTGGTGGGCGGTGAAACCGCGGAAATGCCCGGCATGTACGAAGGCGAAGATTACGACCTGGCCGGTTTCTGCGTGGGCGTGGTTGAAAAGGCCGACATTATCGACGGCTCCAAAGTCCAGGCGGGCAATCTACTGCTGGCACTGCCCTCCTCTGGCCCCCACTCCAACGGCTATTCGCTGATTCGCAAAATTATCGAAGTAAGCCAGGCGGATCTGAACGAAACGCTTGAGGGCAGCCCCATTGGCGAGCAGCTGATGGCGCCCACGCGCATTTACGTAAAAGCGCTGCTGAGCCTGATCAAAGGCTCGCAAGTCCATGCCATGGCGCACATCACCGGGGGCGGCATCACCGAAAATATCCCGCGCGTATTGCCCGCCGCCACGAAAGCCGTCATCGACCTGGACAGCTGGGAATTGCCGCCCATATTCAAATGGTTGCAGGCCAAAGGCAATGTCGAAGCACGCGAAATGTTCCGCACTTTCAACTGCGGCGTGGGCATGGTGATCGCCATTCCAGCCGAGTGCAAAGACGAGGCCCTCACGCTGCTGCGCAATGCCGGCGAAGCTCCTTTCATCATTGGTGAAATCGCGCCAGCCGGTGCCGATGAGGCGCAGGTGGAACTCAAAGGCCTCTAATGACACACACTCCTCGCGTCGTAGTGTTGCTGTCTGGCAGCGGCACCAACCTGCAAGCGTTAATCGATGCCCAAACCCGCGCGGAATTGGGTGCAGAAATTGTCGCTGTGATCAGCAATCGACCGGCAGTCATGGGCTTGACGCGCGCACGCGACGCCGGTATCGAAACACAGTTGGTCGATCACACCCGCTTTGACAGCCGAGAGTCCTTCGACGCGGCTCTCATGCAAGTCATCGATGGCTATCGGCCAGATTTGGTGGTGCTCGCCGGCTTTATGCGCATCCTCACGCCGGCATTTACCGCGCACTACCTCGGAAAAATGTTGAACATTCATCCGTCGCTGCTGCCCAAGTACCAAGGACTGCACACCCATCAGCGCGCACTGGATGCCGGTGATCAGGTCCACGGTGTCACGGTGCATTTCGTCACCGCCGAACTGGATGGCGGCCCGGCGGCAATTCAGGCGCGAGTACCCGTATTACCCACGGATACCGCAGACACTCTGGCCAAACGCGTGCAGTCACAGGAACATATTATTTACCCCATGGCAGTCAATTGGTTTGCCCAGGGGCGACTGCGCTACCGGGACGGCGCCGCGCTACTGGACGACAAACCGCTGGGAGCAGAGGGCTTTCAGATCGACAGCCGGCACTGACAGGACTCAGTTATGCGTTTGGTTTTAACATTTTGGCTCGTTACTTTTGGTCTGTCTGTTCAGATTTCCACGGCCGGCGGCCTCACCGCCGAGGAAACAGCCCAACAAACAGTGCAAACTGCCGCTAACGCAGCTGCCGCAAACACCGAACCAGAAGACGAAAACCCTGCCGAGTCAGAAATAGAGTCCGAGTTAGACAGTCAAGTCGATACAAACGACACTCCCGCCGCCGACACCGAGGCAACTGCCCCCTCGGCACTGCCCAAACCCTTTAAAGCCATCTACAAAACTCGCCTGTACGGGATAAAACTCACGGCCACCCGCGAATTAAAACAGCAGGAAGACGGCCGCTGGTTTTTGCGCTTTGATATCGACTCTTGGGTAGCCGGCCTCAAAGAACGCAGTCAGTTTGAATGGAATGACAAGGGTCACGCCATCACCCATCACTACGAATACCACCGCACGGGTTTGGCACCGGACCGCCACGTGGTGGTGGCCTTTAACTGGGACACCCACCGAGTGGTCAATAAACTGAACAAGGAAGAAGACTGGAGCATGAGTATTCCAGACGGAACCTTAGACAAGCTTAACGCCACCATGCAAATTCGCGCCGACTTAATCAATGGCCGCGACAAGCTGGTCTATAAGGTTGCCGATGGCGGCAAACTGAAAACCTTTCGCTTTGCCATAGACCGCGAGGAAACCATCGACACACCGGTCGGTAAATTAGACACAGTGGTGGTGAAAACATTGCGCAAAAACAAAAAGCGCGAGACCTACACCTACTTTGCAAAAGATTGGGATTATGTGCTGGTGCGCATCTCTCAAAAAGAACCCAATGGCGACAGTGCTTCTGTGGATATCCAGGAAGGCTGGATTGACGGTACCAAAATCACCGGTCGCTAACTCCAAGGGCGCTGCCACAAGCAGCCCCACCATTCACCTGCTAAACAGGAATCCCAATGAACATTGCCGACAAATCAGTTGCCAGTATCCACTACACCCTTAAAAACGATGACGGCGAAGTGCTTGACTCCTCCGAAGGCCAAGCGCCTCTCGATTACATTCAGGGGCTGGGCAACATCATTCCCGGGCTGGAAAATGCACTGGCTGGCAAAGCGGCCGGCGACAAGGTACAGGTTGTTGTAGAAGCCGCCGACGGTTACGGCGAATACAACGCAGAGATGGTGCAGGAATTGCCGCGCACCATGTTTCAAGGCGTAGATACCATCGAAGTGGGCATGGCCTTTCAGGCCCAAACGCCTGCGGGCATGCAAGTTGTTGAAGTTATCGAAGTGGACGAAGAGACAGTCACTATCGACGGCAACCACCAATTGGCCGGCCAGCGTCTGCACTTCGACGTCGAAGTAGTAAGCGTTCGCGAAGCGTCGGAAGACGAGCTGGCCCACGGCCACGTACACGCTGAAGGTGGCTGCGGTCACTGATCGCTGCAACTAAAAAAGGCCAGCAAATGCTGGCCTTTTTTATGTCTGAACCGCTATGGGCGCGGCGCTAGCGAGTGCGCGAAAGCAGCCAAAAGCCAATGGCAATGCACAGGGCAATGGGAATCAACACGGCAATAAGCGGCGAGAAACCAAACACTAAACTCGACGGCCCCAGCAAGTCCTGCGTCATGCGAAACACAATAGCAACAATCACACCGGTAAACACGCGGTAGCCCATGGTGACCTCGCGCAAGGGCCCAAAAATGAACGAGATCGCAATCAACACCAAACCAACGGTGGCCAGCGGTTGTAAACTTTTTTGCCAAAACGCCAACCAATAGGGCTCACTTTTCTGGCCGTGTTGCTCTAAATAACTGGCGTAGGCGTAAAGGGTTTGAATGGCCAGTGTACGCGGCGGCATGACCAACACATTTACCAAATCCGGCGATAAATTGGTATCCCAGCGACGCGTCAAAAACTCACTGCGATGCACCACAGACTGACCGTCGTCCGCCCTTGGAAAGTGGGTGATAACCCCCGACTCCTCAAGCCAATAGCCGCCTTGATAGGTGGCCGACTGCGCAAAGCTGACCGACTGCAGGTTGTGCGCCTGATCGTATTGATAGCGCGACACACCCAAAATTTTGCCGTTGGGCATAACCACATTAAAGTGTAAAAACTCATCGCCCTCGCGCGACCACAAGCCCAACTGCCCCTCTTGCTGCTGGCGATTTCCCTTGGCGATGGCTTTGCCGCTCTCGGCCATCTGGTCGGTCCAGGGCGTCACGTATTCGCCCAGCGCCGCGGCTAAAAATATCAACACCAACACCGGCTTCATCACGGCCCAGGCTATGCGTGTGACACTCACGCCCGCCGCCCGCATGATCACCAGTTCACTGGTGCCCGCCAGTTGCCCCAGACCAATCAAACAACCGGTGAGCGCCGCCAATGGAATGCTGTTGTAAATGCGCGTGGGCAGGGTCAGCCCCACGTAAATCATGGCCTCCCTGAAATCGTAATCCCGGCTCAGGTTATCGATTTCATCCACCACTGCGGCAATGACATCCAGCGCCAGAATCACCAAAAAAACCACAAAAATAGCGCTGATGACCGTGCGGGCGATGTAGTTGTTGAGCTTACGCATGGGCCAGCCCTCCTTTGCTGCCACGGCTTTTAATCCAACGCCGTAAATTGCCCCAGTTAAACAACAACACGGCCAGCGCTAAAAAGGCACCGTGGATCACCCACAGGCCCAGCACCGGGTCCAACTTGCCCAGCTTGATCTGATCGCGCGCAGCATTGAGCGCCACCAGATAAATGATGTACAGCAAAATTGCAGGAATCATGCCCAAGTAGCGCCCTTGGCGCGGATTGGTGCGCGACAGTGGCACCGCCAGCAAGCAAACAACCACCACCAGCACCGGCAGACTCAATCGCCACTGCAAGCCGGCAATGCGCACGGGTTCCGTGGCGCCGATTAACGCCGCCGTAGGCTCGGCCTCCACCTTGTAGCGAACCCGCGCTTGACGCAGATTGCTTTGCATCAGCTGACCAAAACTGTCAAAACTGATTTCGTGAAAGTCCAGTTGACCGGCAATGCCACCGTAGCGCTTGCCGTCCTCCAGCACGAAATAGCGGCGCTGGTACTGCTCGTCAAACCATTGGTGCGCCGATTTGGCGCGCACCACCGCCGACTCGCCGCCGGTTACTAGGCTATTGGCCGACACATCGGCAATAAACACGCCCGTCAAATCCTCTTTGTTTTCGCTTACCTGCTCCGTGTAGAAGGTCGCCTGCCCGTTGTTAAGTGGCTGAAATTGCTCGGGCATAATCAATTCAAACTCGCCCCTGGCGCGCTGCTCGGCCATCAGATTTTCCACCGCCGCCACACCCTTGGGGCTCAGGTACAAACTCAGGAATGACACCGCCAAAATGACCGGCAACGCGGCCAGTAATGTGTAGGACAGCAGGCGACGCTGGCTCAGGCCACAGGCCGAGAGCACCACCATCTCACTTTCCACATACAGGCGCCCATAGGCCAGTAAAACACCAATGAAGGTTCCGAGCGGTAGAATCAACTCCAGAAAGCCAGGCAGCCGGTAGCCCATGATCACCAACAGTGCCTGCGGCGATAAATCGCCCGACGCCGCCTCGGCCAGGTAGCGCACAAAGGTGCCACTCATAAAAATCAACAGCAGTACCCCGCTGACGGCCAGCAGAGTAAAGAGTATTTCTTTGGCTAAATATCGAAAAATGATCACGTTCTGCGTTCAATCCTGAGGCAGTGGTTTAGTTCACCGTCTGGGTAAACTAGACTAGACGACACGGCAGCGGGCAACGACCCCCCGCTCACAATTTGATTCGCGGCATTATCGCCAATTACGGCATACTTGTCTTGACGCTAAGGACACTAATTACACCATGAAATTTTCTGCTAAACAGTTTGACCTGCTCACCCACAAAACACCCTGTCTGGTAGTTGGCCTGTTCGAGGGCGCACTGACGCCGGCCGCCAAGGCCGTCGACGACGCCTGCGACGGTTTAGTCAGCGGCCTGATCAAACGTAAAGACATCACCGGCAAAAGTGGCCAAACCCTGCTATTGCCCAGCGTTACCGGGATGGGCGCCGAGCGACTGCTGCTGCTGGGACTGGGCAAAGCCAAGGAATTGAATGCAGACACCCTGCGCAAAGCCCTCGCCAAACTGGCCGAGACACTGAAGGGCCTGAACATTAAATCAACCAGTATCGCGCTGGATGGCATCGACAACCCAGACGCCAGCCATCAAGGTCGCATGGTAGCCGAGTGTGTTACCTGGGCTTGTTACTTGTACAACACCACCAAAGGTAAGAAACCCGACGCCCCCACACTGGCGGCAGTGGAGCTGCACGCAGCCGATAAAAAAGACAAAACCGCGAAGGATAAGGGCCTGACTGTCGGCGCCGCCATCGCCAGCGGCAGCAATGTCACGCGCGAGCTGGGCAACCTGCCCGCCAACGTGTGCACGCCCACCTATCTGGCAGAGCAGGCCAAAGCACTGGCCAAAGCTCACAAAAACCTAAAGACCACTGTCCTCGAAGCCGCCGACATGAAAAAACTCGGCATGGGTTCACTGCTGTCGGTGGCCGCTGGCTCGGATCAACCGCCCAAGCTCATTGTTATGGAATACAGCAACGGCAAAGCGGGCAGCAAACCCGTGGTCTTGGTAGGTAAAGGCGTGACCTTTGACACCGGCGGCATCAGCTTGAAGCCGGGCGAAGGCATGGATGAGATGAAGTACGACATGTGCGGCGCCGCCAGTGTCTTTGGCGCCCTGCACACAGCTCTGACCCTGGAGCTAAAGCTGAATCTGGTGTGCATTGTGCCAGCCACTGAAAATATGCCCAATGGCCGAGCCACCAAGCCCGGCGACGTAGTCACGTCAATGTCTGGCCAAACCATTGAAGTGCTCAACACCGACGCCGAAGGCCGCCTGATATTGTGCGATGCCCTCACCTACGCCGAGCGCTTCAAACCCAAAGCTGTGGTGGACGTCGCCACCCTTACCGGTGCCTGTGTAATTGCCTTGGGCCACCACGCCACCGCTGTCTATGCCAACCAACA
The DNA here is from genome assembly GCF_058345725.1 of Simiduia sp. NCBI lineage: Bacteria > Pseudomonadati > Pseudomonadota > Gammaproteobacteria > Cellvibrionales > Cellvibrionaceae > Simiduia > Simiduia sp. Next base: position 72,710 of record NZ_JBTUOC010000043.1, read on the forward strand.
GGCACTGGCAGACCAGTTATTAGCCGCCGGTACTGCCGCCGCCGACAAGGCCTGGCAAATGCCCCTCTGGGACGAGTACCAAAGCCAACTAGATTCCAACTTTGCCGACATCGCCAACATTGGCGGCCGCCCGGGTGGCAGCATCACTGCCGCTTGCTTCCTGTCGCGTTTCGCCAAAAACTACCACTGGGCGCATCTGGACATTGCCGGCACCGCCTGGAAATCCGGTGCCGCGAAAGGCGCCACTGGCCGCCCCGTGCCCCTGTTGGCGCAATTTTTAATGGATCAGGCCGGCAAATGACCAAAATCGACTTCCTGTCGAGCCAAGCTCCCGACGACGAGGCGCGCCTGCACCTCGCCTGTCGGGTGGCACAAAAAGCGCTGCGCAATGGCCAAAGGGTGCACATCGCCTGCCAGGATGCAGCTCAGGCACAGGCGCTGGACGACCTGCTGTGGACCTTTGACGCCGAGAGTTTTGTGCCCCACACACTGCTCGCCGACGACACCCAGACCGAGGCGCCGGTTACCCTGACCCACACCGAGCGCTGCAGCACACACCAACAGGTGCTCATCAATTTTTGCAGCCCCGTGCCCGCCTATTTTTCCAGCTTTGAGCGCTTGTTTGAGCTGGTCGTGCAAACACCTGCCGTTCTGGCCGGCACCCGGGCCAACTGGGCCTATTACAAAAGCCGAGGCTATCCGTTAGACTTCAAACCCATCTGAAGACAATTGGTTGGACGCATACATGGCCGAGCAGGATCAGCCAAAAACCAAAGCCGAATTACTGCGCGAACTGCAATCCATACAAAGCCTGTTAAATGAACAGGACAGCGACGCCTTCCCCGCCCAGGACGACGAAGACATTCCGCTGCTGGATGAATTTATTGAAACCGATGAGGTCGAATCACTGACAGAATCCGCGCCCGACGACGGCGCCTACGGCGAGGACGAGGCCCTAGCGGCAGACGCAGAGACACTGGACGCGCTGAACGCAGCCTACGCCGCCCTCACCGGCGATCTGGACGCCGGTATACCACAGGACACGCACCATGAGAAAACACCCAAGTCGGCTGAGCGGCCGCAGCACCAAGAGCAAGCAACTGCACGCGCAGATGCGCCACCGCACGCTCAACAAACAGGCCAAACGCGTGCGCATGCGTCGCCTGATGCTGAACCGCGTACACATGAGCCCGAAGATACCGACGATCTTGCGCCGGCCGCAGATCTGGGAGCCGGCTCAGGAATAGAAAAGCACACTGACCCCGCGGCCCCGGCGCCTCTGCCGGGCCAGCAGAGCTTGTTTGACCAGCCCGCCAAAAATGCCGCTGCACTGGCAGATGCCCCTGCCCTGCGTCCTGCCCAAGTCAAAAAAGCCTCTGGTGAAAACCCATTTTTGCCACAGCACATCCGCGAGCGGCTGCGCGGTAATCAGCCCTTGCCGAAGGCGGAGTTCAAGCAACCCAATACGCCGCCCGCGCACTTGGATCTGAACCCTTACGCCCAAACAGACACTGCCAAGCCTTCGATCACCGATCACGATGAACCGCCCATGGAGGCGCAGCCCGAGGCCTTGGTGGAGGGCGCAGCCAGCTCGATCGCCAAAGAGGAGCTTCTGGACCTGGTGGATGAACTGGTGGCAGACGCCCTGCCCGAACTGACCCAGCGCCTGCGCGAGCAGCTGCTCGCAAAACTGACCCAACAAGACCCAACAGAACACTGACCGTCCACGGTGCATCAGGTATAATCGCCGCTTTTGCCAGCCCCAGCCGGGGCCCAACGCGTTGAGAGCCAGATGGACAAGACTTACCAACCCGCCAACATCGAAACTCAGTGGTACCAGAAATGGGAATCCGAGGGCTACTTCAAACCCTCTGGTGAAGGTGACCCCTTCTGCATCATGATCCCGCCGCCCAATGTCACGGGCAGCTTGCACATGGGCCACGGCTTCCAGGAGTCCATCATGGACGCCCTGATTCGCTATAACCGCATGCTGGGCAAAAACACCCTCTGGCAAGTGGGCACCGACCACGCCGGCATCGCCACCCAAATGGTGGTTGAGCGATTGCTGGATGCCCAGGGCATTTCCCGCCACGATCTGGGGCGCGAGAAATTTCTGGAAAAGGTGTGGGAGTGGAAGGAGGAGTCCGGCGGCACCATCACCCGCCAGCTGCGGCGCTTAGGCGCCAGCCCCGATTGGTCGCGCGAGCGCTTCACCATGGACGACGGCTTTTACAAAGCCGTGCAGGAAGTATTTATTCAGCTCTACAAAGATGGCCTGATTTACCGCGGCAAGCGCCTGGTGAACTGGGACCCCAAGCTGCACACCGCCGTGTCTGACCTGGAAGTCATCAGCGAAGAAGAAAAGGGTTTTCTGTGGCACTTCCGCTACCCGTTAGCAGACGGCTCCGGCCATGTGGTTGTGGCCACCACCCGCCCGGAAACCATGCTGGGCGATACCGCCGTGGCCGTGCACCCGGAAGACGAGCGCTACAAAAAGCTCGTGGGTAAAATGATCAAATTACCGCTCACCGATCGCGAAATCCCCATCATTGCCGACGACTACGTCGACAAAGACTTCGGTACTGGCTGTGTGAAAATCACCCCAGCGCACGATTTTAACGACTACGAAATGGGCAAGCGCCACAATCTGCCCATCATCAACATCCTCACCGACGATGCCGATCTGAACGATGACGTGCCGGAGAAATACCGCGGCATGGAGCGCTTTGCTGCGCGCAAGCAAATCGTGGCGGATTTTGAAGCACTGGGGCTGCTGGAAAAAATCGACGATCACGTATTGAAAGTGCCCCGCGGCGATCGTACCGGCGTGGTGATCGAACCCTACCTCACCGATCAGTGGTACGTAAAAACCGCGCCGCTCGCTGAGCAAGCGATCAAAGCGGTGGAGGATGGCGACATCAAATTTGTACCGCAACAGTACGAAAACATGTACTTCTCCTGGATGCGCGATATTCAGGACTGGTGTATTTCGCGGCAGCTGTGGTGGGGCCACCGCATTCCCGCCTGGTACGACGCCGAAGGCAATATTTACGTGGGTCGCTCGGAAGCGGACGTGCGCGCGGAAAACAACATCGCCGACGACGTTACTCTGAAGCAAGACGACGACGTGCTCGACACCTGGTTTTCATCTGGGCTGTGGACCTTTGGCACCCTGGGCTGGCCGGAAAATACCGAAGAGTTGAAAACCTTCCACCCCACCGATGTACTGGTCACTGGCTTCGACATCATCTTCTTCTGGGTGGCGCGCATGATCATGCTGACGCTGCACTTCAGAAAGGAAATCCCCTTCCACACCGTGTATGTGCATGGCTTGGTGCGCGACAGCCAGGGCCAGAAAATGTCCAAGTCCAAGGGCAATGTGCTGGACCCCATTGATCTGATCGACGGCATCGATTTGGAATCACTGGTGGCCAAACGCACCGGTGGCCTCATGCAACCGCACCTGAAAGAAAAAATTGAAAAGCAAACCCGCAAGGAGTTCCCCGAGGGCATTAACGCCTACGGTACCGACGCACTGCGCTACACCTACTATTCGCTCGCCTCCACTGGCCGCGACATTAAATTTGATGTAGGGCGCATCGAAGGCTTCCGCAATTTCTGCAACAAAATTTGGAACGCCACCAACTATGTGCTGATGAACTGCGACGGTCACGATTGCGGGCAAGACGATGCGCAGGATAGCGCGAGTGTCGCGGGAGGCAGGACGCCGGAAGCGACCGACAGCACCGACTATGAGTTGTCACTGGCCGACAAGTGGATTGTTTCCAAACTGCAGCAGGCCGAGCAGGCCGTCAAAGATGGTATCGACAACTACCGCTTAGACCTCGCCTCCCAGGCACTGTACGACTTCATCTGGAACGAATACTGCGCCTGGTACCTGGAGCTTTCCAAGCCCGTACTCTGGGATGAAAATGCCAGCCCCGCGCAGAAGAAAGGCACTCGCCGCACCTTGATTCGCGTACTGGAGACCACCCTGCGATTAGCCCATCCGATGATGCCGTTTATCACCGAAGAAATCTGGCAAAAAGTCAAAGGCCTGGCCGGGCAATCAGGTGACACCATCATGCATGCGGCCTTCCCCTTAGCCGATGCATCCAAGATAGACCCACAGGCCATTGCCGATCTGGAGTGGATTCAAAAAGTAGTGGAATCGGTGCGCAACATTCGCGGTGAAATGAACATCAGCCCCGGCAAAGCTATTCCCCTGTTAGTACAAAATGCCGACGCCGATGAGCAACGTCGCATTGAGGAAAACCGCGCCTTTATCACCAAGCTGGCCAACTTGGACGCCATTACCTTACTCGGCATGGACGATGCCCCCCTGTCGGCGAAAGCCCTGGTGGGTAAAATGGAATTACTGGTACCGATGGCCGGCCTTATCGACAAAGATGCCGAACTCACGCGACTCGATAAGGCGCTGGAAAAGCTCGCCAAAGACATTCAAAAAACGGAAGGCAAGCTGAATAACCCCAAGTTTGTGGACAAAGCGCCGGAAGAGGTCGTGGCCAAAGAGCGAGACCACCTTGCCGCCCTACAAGAGCAAGCAGGCAAACTGCAGGAGCAGAAGGAAAAAATGGCTAGCCTGTGACTTTGGCCCGCTTGACCCGCTTACGCTCTGGTCCGACCAAGCACACAGTTATCCGGCACCGCGAGAAACGTTGAATTTGGGCATTGTTTGTGAGTACACCCGCATGGACGCGGGTGTAGCAACCAACCTGATCGCGTCACATGTACTCTCCCAGCGCAATATAACCCGAGCAGTCCCTCTCCCCTGCGTACCCCCCTCAGATTAACGGCACCTCATTGGCGCCACAATCGAATAATAACTGCTCCAGATTATCCAGCGCCCGCGCGACATCCTCGGGTGCGTATAGCGTAAGCGCCCTAGCCTGCAAGGTTAGTAAACCCACCGCTGTAGGGATCGAGTCCAGGGCTATGGCGCCCACCGATTGGGCTAGCGAGCGCGCATCACCTGGCTCAGTATTCGGGCAGTAGATGACACACTCATTGACGCTGCGGTGACATAACACCGCCTCCGACGCCAGCAAAAGTGAAATCCGGTAGTAGACTTCCAGCATGGCCCGATCCGCCACCTGGCTGCCAAAGCGCGTCTGCAGAAACTCAAGACCACTCACCGACACAGCTACCAAGCTAAGCGGGAACTCCGCCGTCTTGCTCGCACCCGACTCTCCAGCGCGCCGCAACATTCGCATAATGGCGCGCCGATTCGGTAACCGCGTAACGGGATCAATCATTGACAGCTCTTCACAGTAAACCGAGTAGCGGCGCACATCCTGCCAGCGGCGATAGGAAAAAACCGCAAACATCAACGACGTAAGTAGTGCCAGGGAAAATACTTCGTCCAGCTCCACATATTCGTAGCGGACCGCCCATGCCATTAGCTGTTCGGTAGCATCAAAAACGGCAAATACAATAAAGCTAAACACCGTCACACACAGGATGATCACTAACTCCCGCACAGTGCGCTTTACGATAGTCTTTTTCAGGTGGTCGATCACGCGACAGGCATACTCCGGATCAGATTAATAGCACGGAGCGCGCAATGCTTCGCCCGCCCTTGGAGACACGCGGCTTGCATGCTCTGGTTGCATCCTACCCGGTTTTCAAATCCTGTGAATCAACAGCGCTACCTATTTACCGCGCTAGCGTCGCAACCGGGCGTCCAGCTCATCGACGGTTTCAGCCCAATCTGCATCCAGCTCCACAGCCTCTTTGATGAACTTTGCCTGCGCGGGACTCCAAAAAATAGCGCGGTATAGCTCGCCGTCATCGTGTTTCAATCGGTGGGTGGCGATGAATTTTTCAATGGCTTCATCGCTATCTGGCATGCCCAGTTGTTGAAACAGCTCGCTCATAGGATGCGTGTGTTGAACTTCCATGGGTACCTCCGTGATTGTCGGTGGATGAACAGTGTAAGCATAGATCCCAACACCCGTATTGCCCAGTTGGCGACGGCCTTTTCCACCAAGCAAGCGGTGTTGGCTCACATCTGTGACAATCGCCGTCAGGCAATGTTCAATTCGCGAACGGCCAAAGTAACAAAAAGGCCCGCAAGCGGGCCTTTTTATGCACTTTTGACAAAACTGTGCAACCGAATTCAATTCGACGCCCTAAGCCGTTGGCACGACCACCTCTGGGCTAGTGTCCACTGTGCGATAGTCAGCGTTCAATCGGCGCAACAACACATAAAACAGTGGCGTGAAGAACAGACCAAAAAAGGTCACTCCCAGCATGCCGGAAAAGACCGCCACCCCCATCACACTGCGCATTTCCGCGCCGGCCCCCGTAGACAACACCATGGGCACTACTCCCATAATAAACGCAAAAGAGGTCATCAGGATGGGCCTTAGACGCATACGACTGGCGGTAATCGCGGCGCGCACTGTAGCCATGCCACGCAGCTCAAGCTCGCGTGCAAACTCAACAATAAGAATTGCATTTTTACTCGCCAGGCCCGCCAACACAAACAAGCTGATTTGGGTAAAAATATTGTTGTCGCCGCCCGTCAACCAAACGCCAAATAAAGCCGATAAAATAGATAAAGGCACAATAGTTATGACCACCAAGGGCAATGTCAGGCTTTCGTACTGGGCTGCCAATACTAAAAACACCAGCAGCAAACACAGCGGCAGTACAAACGCCGTAGTGTTACCAGCCAGCACTTCTTGGTAAGTCAGTTCCGTCCACTCAAAGTCAATGCCCGGCGGCAAATGCGCATTGAGTACCTCGACGATAGCGTCCTGCGCCTGACCGCTGGAATAGCCGGGCGCGGCATTACCGTTTAAATCCGCGGCCAGGTAGCCATTGTAATGCGCCGCGCTTTCCGGTCCGTAACTCTCTTGCAGCGACAATACAGAGCCCAGTGGCACCATCATGCCCTGTTGATTGCGCACTTTTAATTTGAGCGCATCACTGGGCGAGTCTCGGTATGGGGCGTCGGCTTGAGCAATCACCTGGTAGGTGCGCCCAAACTGGTTAAAGTCGTTCACGTAGAGTGAGCCCAGGTAAATCTGCAAAGTATCAAAAATCTCGCCGATGTTGAGCCCCAACTGCTTCGCCTTGGTGCGATCCACATCGGCATACAATTGCGGAACATTAATCTTGTAATTGGAGTAAACAGCAGCCAGCTCCGGACGCTGCCAGGCCTGCTGCTGAACTTGCTGTACGGCGTCGGCCAGCGCCTCGTAACCTAGGCCTGCCCGGTCTTCAATTTGCAGCTTAAACCCGCCAGTGGTACCCAACCCCATCACTGGCGGCGGCGGAAATACCGCGATAAAAGCTTCCGGAATAGCGGCAAATTTCATTTGCAATCGCTGCGCAATGGCCGCCGCCGACAAATCCGCATCGGTGCGCGCATCAAAGGACTCCAACGGCAAAAATACAATTCCGGCACTGGCACTATTGGTGAAGCCATTAATACTCAACCCTGGAAATTGCACTGCGTGGGCCACACCGGGTTCCGCCAGAGCAATCTCCCCCATTTCAGTAATGACCGCCTGGGTGCGCGCCAGTGTTGCGCCGTCGGGCAATTGCGCAAAACCAATTAAGTACTGCTTGTCCTGCGCGGGTACAAAGCCCTTGGGCAGGGCATTGAACTCCACCGCCGTCAGGGCTAACAACACCAAGTAGAGCCCAACTGCTAAGGCTTTACGCGATAGGATTGCGCTCACGCCATTGCCGTAGCCCAGGGATGCACGCCGGAAGAACTGATTAAAGCGCGCAAAAAAACCGCCTAAATATTTATCCTGAAAGCGCGTCAGAGCATCCTTCGGCGCATCGTGGGGTTTAAGTAGCAACGCCGCCAGCGCTGGACTCAAGGTCAATGAATTCACCGCCGAGATCACTGTAGAAATGGCGATAGTCAACGCAAACTGTTTGTAAAATTGCCCGGTTAAGCCACTGATAAATGCGATGGGCACAAAGACCGCCACCAAGGTCAAGGAAATGGCAATAATGGGGCCACTCACCTCTTGCATGGCTTTATAAGTTGCCGCCAATGGTGCCAATCCGTCCTCAATGTTGCGCTCGACGTTTTCCACCACCACGATCGCATCGTCCACCACAATACCAATCGCCAAAACTAAGCCAAACAGCGACAAGGTGTTAATGGAAAAACCAAACAGCCACATTAAGGCAAAAGTACCCACAATGGATACGGGTACTGCCAGCAGCGGAATAATCGATGCCCGCCAGGTTTGCAAAAAAACGATGACCACCAGCACTACCAGCAGCAGTGCTTCCAGCAGGGTTTTAACCACTGCGGTAATCGAGCTCTGCACAAACACCGTGGGGTCGTACACTATCTGGTAATCCACACCCTCGGGAAAGCGAGTTTTTAGTTCGGCCATGGTGGCACGAACGCTATTGGAAATATCGATGGCGTTTGCGCCCGGTGCTTGAAAAATCGGTATTGCCACCGCCTGTTGGTTGTCCAACATGGAATTCAAGCTAAACTCTGCAGCGCTCATCTCAATGCGCGCCACATCGCCCAGGCGGGTAATCTCGCCCTCGGCACCTGCGCGAATGATGATACCTGCAAACTCTTCCGGCGTGCTTAATCGGCCCTTGGCATTTATGGGCAACTGCACATCGACACCACCGCCAATGGGAGCTGCACCAATAATACCGGCAGCCACTTGCACATTTTGTTCGCGCACGGCGGCAATCACTTCATTGGCCGTTAAGCCGCGCTCGGCAATCTGCTCGGGGTTTAGCCATAAACGCATGGCGTAATCGCCCGAGCCAAATAGACGCACCATCCCCACGCCGGACACCTTAGCCAACTCGTCTTTGATATTGACCAGCGCATAGTTGCGCAGGTAAAGCGCATCGTAGCGATTGTCCGGCGAAGTTAGGTGTACCACCATGGTGAGATCGGGCGAGCTTTTGGTAACCGTCACGCCAGTTTGGCGCGTCACCTCGGGCAGGCGCGGCAGGGCACGCGACACGCGGTTTTGCACCATTTGCTGCGCCAAGTCTGGATCGGTACCGATTTTAAACGTGACGGTGAGTGTTAGCCGGCCGTCGGTGGTGGCCTGTGAAAACATGTACAACATGTTTTCGACACCGCTCATTTGCTCTTCCAAAGGCGTGGCCAATGTTTCTGCAATCACCTTGGGGTTGGCCCCAGGATAAGATGCATTAACCACCACCGAAGGCGGTGCCACTTCCGGGTATTCGGAGATGGGCAGCTGAAACATGGCAATTAGGCCGCCAATAAAAATCAGCAGCGAAATCACACCGGCAAAAATCGGCCGATCCACAAAGAAACGGGAAATATTCATGGTGTATAACCGGAATAAAATAGAATCAGAGGTTGCAAATTGCTCGCTGATCAGCCAGCAATATAGCGTTTCATTGCGGGCCCTTGCCAAGCACGGGCCCCACAGACAATCGCCTTAGCTATAAGACAGGCACGCCCACCAACTCGGTACTTATCACCGGGTTAACAGGCGTATTGGGCCGAACGTGCGACAAGCCGTTGACGATAATCCGATCTCCCGGCGCCAAGCCTGCCTTCACCACGCGCGCACTGCCCTGTAAGTCGCCCATTTGCACTTCGCGATACTGAGCCAGATTCTGCTCGTCCACCACCAAGACAAACTTTTTGCTTTGATTGGTGCCGATGGCACGCTCTGGCACCAACAAAGCATCGTGCAATTGAGGCGCACCCAAACGCAGCTTTACAAACATCCCAGGCGTGAGAGCGCCATCGCGATTTTCGAAAAGCGCGCGCGCACGAATAGTGCCGCTATTGCTGTCGAGCTGATTGTCAAAGGATGCAATTTGCCCTTGATAGGTCACCGAGGCATCGCTGGCCAAGGTCATTTCGACAGGCATCTCCGCCGGTTCGGCAGTCTTGCGAACAAAGCGAATATAGCTGGCTTCGTCCACGTGAAATTCGGCATAGAGCGAATCACTCGACACCACTGTGGCCAGCACCGGCGCCGAGGGCCCGGCATCCACTACATTGCCCTGAGTCAATTCTGCCCGACTAATACGACCAGCAATTGGCGCACGTATGTGCGCATAAGCCAGATTAAGCTCGGCCTGCTGCAATTCCGCCTGCGCCTGTAAGACCGCAGCTTGGGCCACCTGATGATTACTGTGCGCGGCGTCATACACGCTTTGGGCTACCAGGTTTTGTCTCACCAGGCGCTCGCTGCGAGCCAGCTCATCGGCCGCCAACTGCGCGCGTGATTTGGCGGTGGCCAACTGAGCCTCGGCCTGCTGGCGCCGCGCCGCGTGCGGGCGCGGATCTATCACAAACAGCAATTGCCCTTGCGAAACCTGCTGACCGTCTTCGAACATAACCTGCTCTATACGGCCGCCCACCAACGGTTTAATGGCCACACTTTGCACCGCCGAGAGGCGCCCAGAGTAGGACTCCCAATCGCGCACGGCCACTGGCGCTAGTTCAATCACTTCAACCGTGGGCGGCGGAGGTGGCGTATTGGCGGTCCCGGCATCTACTGGCTGACTCACATAAGCCACACTCGCCGCCATCGCCACCACCGCAACCGCCAGGCCATAGCGAATAGATTGGACATCCAACATCGTTGATACGCGCATTACTCCTCCCAGCTCACATAGAGCCTTTTACTCCAAGATGCCGCGAATAATACATACCGGTCGGTATGCTAGTCAACACACTCTCTATTTCTGTTTGCGATAAGGCCCGACCTACTAGCTATAACCAGTAGTTACTACAATTTTATGGCCTAGCGTAGGACTTGCCATTCATACCTATATGACGATAATGTGAACAAACCACTTGGTACGTCTATCTTGGTCGCTCCAGGACATACCCAGTGGTACAATGACGCAAATCAAACTTGAGCCCCACTATGACAGCCGCCCAGACCCGCACCCTGCTACTCGAAACCGCACTGGACCTCATCTGGAACAGTAATTACAGCGCAGTGGGCGTCAACGAGATTTGCAAACAGGCAGGCGTCACCAAGGGCAGCTTTTACCACCACTTTGAATCCAAAGCCGAGCTGTTCTGCGAGGCCACCAATCACTACTGGGATGCACTAAAACAAGACCTGGACGCCATTCTCTCCCCCATGCACAGCCCCCTGGAGCAGCTGAACCGCTGGATTGCATTTCTGTACGACCGAAAAATTGGCGACGACCCAGAACACCTGCCTGGCTGCCCGTTTTTTGCAGCGGGCACGCAAGTGGGCTGCGGGGAATCAAAGGTGGTGAGTTCCATGCAAAACATGTCGGAGCGCTGCGCCAAGTACAATTTGGCACTGATTCAGAATCTGGAACAGCAGGGTTACCTCGACGGCCAGATTACCGCCGACCAAGCGGCGCGCCTGCTACAGCACTACATTCAGGGCGCCTTTAACCACGCTCGCATAACCCGCGATATCGACAACATCAAGCGGGATTTGCCCATAGGCATTTACCGAGTCATTGGACTAAAACCCGAACACTGGCAGACAGGCCAATAACTGCCGGCGGCTACCGCCTCAGTCATCACCCAAGCTCGCAACAGTCCAAACAACAAATGGCGCGAGCCTCTCGCTGCGAGACATTTGCCACACCGACTCGATCCTTACATCCGATTATTTCACTAAGCCAGTTTCGCGCCGTTGGGCACGGGCTGGTCGGGCACCGCCAATATGACGCCGCCATCCTCGCGATGAAAGCCTGTCACTAGACATTCAGACATCATTGGCCCAATTTGTTTTGGCGGAAAGTTCACCACCGCCACAACCTGCTTACCCAGAAGCGAATTACTATCGTAGTAGTCGGTTATTTGTGCGCTGGATTTACGCACGCCGATGGCCGCACCAAAATCCACATGCAATTTAAACGCAGGCTTACGCGCCTCGGGAAAATCCTCCACCTGAATCACTGTTCCAACACAAAGTTGAACTTTCTCAAAATCCTGCCAAGAAATTGTTGTCATCTAACCGCCTCACCAAAGCTTGGACCATTCGCACGGCGCGCTGGCCACGTTCTTTGGCGAGTGTAGTGGCACACACAGGCAATGCCAAGCCGGGCGCTCAACTCAGCAACCAGAACGAGTCGTCAACCGGCACAGTTGCCGCTCGCGTGATGCAAACGCCGAACATAAAAAAAGGCCGGACAGTGCCGGCCTTTCATTACTTAAAACTCAGCGCTATCAGAACTTCGCGCGCACACCGAAGGTGTAGCGACGATCAGACTCTTGAATCTGCCAAGTGGTACCGGTCACGCTCTGGTTAACCGTTGGGCTACCGGTAAGGTTAACCACATTGAACACCAGGCCGACGTTGTCGTTGATATCCCAGTTAGCCGCCAAATCCCACTGCGACAGATCGTCGCGATAGGAGTTACCCATAGTTGGGTCGTCGGCAGAAGGATCAACCAGCTCGCCCACTACCGCCACACGCTTCTCTTGGGTGGTATCCAGGAATTTATCGCGGAAGGTGTAAGCCAAACGCACACCAAAGCCTTGATACTCCCAGAACAATTGCGCATTGAACGTGTTCTCGGAAATATCTTCCAAAGGCACGCCATCCGGATCTTCACTGTCGGCATAGGTGTAGTTGGTATTTACACCCAAACCGGACCAGGGCCCCGGCAGGAAGTCAAAGCTGTGCTGATAGGCCAACTCAAAGCCTTGCACCTTACCGTTCTCACCATTGGTTTTAGTGGTAGTGATAATGCCTCGACGCCCATCGGCAGACAGCTGATCAAACTCCGCCTGAGAGGACGCAAACTCGATATTGGGTGTGTGACCCGTCGCCGAATCGCGAATACAAATATTCTGGTAAATCGTGGTGTTCTGTTGCGCCAATGCATCGGCATCATAAGCACAGAACAGCTCCTCTTTCAGGAAAGAGGCCACGTCTTTATAGAATACTGCCGCCGAAACATAATTACCCCGGCCGAAATAGTGCTCCAAAGACAAGTCATACTGCGTAGCGCGGTAGGGCTCCAAACCTGGGTTACCCCGAGTGGCCGTCACGCGGTCAGAGTTGAAAATGTACGTGGGACTCAGCTCAGTGAAATCGGGACGGCGCATAACTTCAGCGGCGGCAAAGCGCAACAGCGTCTCTTCCGACACGTGATAGGTGGCGTTCAGGCTCGGCAGGAAATCCGAGTAGCTTTGGCTGTCGTACACCAAGGCTGTACCGTCGGCGTTATAAGCCGTTGAACTGATATCGGTTGTCACATAGCGACCACCCAAAATCACCTGAACAGTGTCGAAGTCCAGCTCCGCCTGAATGTAAGCAGCGGACGTATCTTCGTCAATTTGCGCGTAATAGCTCTTGTTTTCGGTGAGGTTGTCTCGCAGGCTGCCAGTGGATTCGAAGTTAGTGCCCGCCAACAATTGCTGTACCATCAGGAAGGTCTGATCCGCATCTTGCAATAGCTTGCCGTCGTACACGGTGAAGTTTCTCAAACCGTTGGCACCTGAAAAACCGTTGTGCTCAAACGCATCG